>NZ_JAJSLU010000019.1:134741-143530 GCF_023063025.1 Pseudomonas sp. YL2
GAAGGCGTTGTGTCAGTCGATATCCAGTTGACTGACACAACGCCTTCGCGAGCAAGCCCGCTCCCACAAGGGGTCTTGTGCTGACTGACACATTCGGTAACCGGCGCTCAGTATATCGATCCGGCCCAACAAACGTTGGGCCTTACGCACATTTGTTGCAGAAAATCACTCCAGTGCCTTCCAGATATCCGTGGCGTACTCGCGAATCGTCCGGTCGGACGAGAACCAGCCCATCCGCGCCGTGTTGAGCACTGCCGAACGCCACCAGTTGTTGGCGTCGTGCCAATGCGCATCGACGCGTTTTTGCGCTTCCCAATAGGAATCGAAGTCAGCGCAGACCAGGAAGCGATCGTAGTCCACCAGCGAATCGATCAGCCCGGTGTAGCGCGACGTATCATCCGGCGAGAACACACCACTGCGGATCGCTTGCAGCACGTCGCTCAAACGATGCGACGCGGCGATGTCCGGCGCGGCGCTGAACTCGTGGTTCTGCTTGCGCGCTTCAACCTGCTGCGCGCTGAGGCCGAAGATGAACATGTGCTCGGCGCCGATGCGCTCGCACATTTCCACATTGGCGCCGTCGAGGGTGCCGATGGTCAGCGCACCGTTGAGGCCGAACTTCATGTTACTGGTGCCCGAGGCTTCGAAACCGGCCGTGGAAATCTGCTCGGACAAGTCCGCCGCCGGAATGATGCTCTCCGCCAGGCTGACGTTGTAGTTGGGCAGGAACACCACTTTCAGCAAACCGCGCACTGTCGGGTCGTTGTTCACTACCCGGGCGATGTCGTTGGTCAGTTTGATGATCAGTTTGGCCTGGTGATAACTGGCCGCCGCTTTACCGGCGAAGATCTTCACCCGGGGTACCCAGTCAACTTCAGGCTCGGCGCGAATTGCCTGATACAGCGCCACGGTGTGCATCAGGTTGAGCAACTGGCGCTTGTATTCGTGGATCCGTTTGACCTGCACGTCGAACATCGCCGCCGGATTGACCGCGATCCCCAGCCGCTCGTGAATCAGATAGGCCAAGGCCTTTTTGCTGTGCAGGCGTTGTTCGGCGAAGGCTTTGCGGAAGGCGGGTTTCTCGGCGAACGGTTCGAGGTCAAGCAGGCGCTCTTCCGGGTTATCCAGCACCTCCGGGCCGAGGGAGTCGACCAGCATCGAGGTCAGTTCGGAGTTGGCCTGGAACAGCCAGCGGCGGAAGGTGATGCCGTTGGTTTTGTTGTTGATCCGCTCCGGGTAAAGCTTGTGCAGCTCGGCGAACACGGTCTTGCGCATCAACTGCGTGTGCAGCCCGGACACGCCGTTGACGCTGTGCGAACCGAGGAACGCGAGGTTGCCCATGCGCACCCGGCGACCGTTGTCCTCTTCGATCAGCGACACCGCGCGCAGCACGTCGAAATCATGAATGCCTTTGGCGCGCAGCGAATCGATGTGCTGGGCGTTGATCAGATAAATGATCTGCATGTGCCGCGGCAGCATGCGTTCCATCAGGCCGACCGGCCAGGTTTCCAGCGCTTCGGGCAACAGCGTGTGGTTGGTGTACGACAAGGTATCGACCGTGACTTGCCACGCCGCATCCCAGGCCACGTCGTAGACGTCGACCAGTTGCCGCATCAATTCAGCAACGGCAATCGAAGGGTGGGTGTCGTTGAGCTGGATCGCCGCGTGATCGCCCAGGGTCAGCACCGAGGTGTGCATGTTGCGATGACGACGCAGCAAATCCTGCAAGGAAGCGGCGACGAAGAAGTATTCCTGGCGCAGGCGCAGTTCCTGCCCGGCCTCAGTGCTGTCTGCCGGGTAAAGCACGCGGGAAATACTTTCAGCGCGGGCGACTTCGGCGACGGCACCCAGGTGGTCACCGGCGTTGAAGCGCTCCAGGTGCAGATCTTCCATGGCCCGGGCGCGCCACAGGCGCAGGGTGTTGACGCTCGCCCCGCGCCAGCCGACCACCGGTGTGTCGTAGGCAATCGCGCGCACGGTTTCCGCAGGCGACCAGACCTGTTTGGTCTTGCCGCTGGCATCGGTGACGGTTTCAACGCTGCCGCCGAAGCCGATCGAGTACACCACTTCCGGACGTTCGAACTCCCACGGGTTGCCGAAATCCAGCCAGTGCTCGGTCTGCTCCTGCTGCCAGCCATCGACGATAGCCTGGCGGAACAGACCGTGTTCATAGCGAATGCCGTAGCCGTGCCCGGCGATGCCGAGGGTCGACATGCTCTCCATGAAGCACGCCGCCAGACGGCCGAGGCCGCCGTTGCCGAGCGCCGCGTCGGGTTCCAGCAGGCGGATGCGTTCGAGATCGACGCCCAGTTCGGTCAGCGCTTCACGCGCGACGTCGAGCAGGCCGAGATTGCTCAGGCTGTCGTAGAGCAAACGACCGATGAGAAATTCCAGCGAGAGGTAATACACCCGTTTCTGGCCTTTGCGGTAGATCTGCCGGGTGTGGTCCATCCAGTGTTCGACCATGTGGTCGCGCGCCGCCAGGGCAATGGCTTCGAACCAGTCATGGTCGAAAGCGTGATCCGGGTCTTTACCCACTGCATAGGTGAGCTTGGTCAGGACGGCATCGCGGAATGCGGCCACCTCTGCTTCGCGAACTAGTGGTTCTTGAGTCATCGATAGGACCTCGAGCGAGCGGGGAATTGTCTGAGCCTAGACGGTCTGACCGACGGTAGAGGCGCAGGTTCTGCAGTTTTTCCGAAGACGGTGAGATAGCCCGGCATTACCTTGGCGAGTGGGCTAATGAATGCAGGGGCCGTGCCGGACTGAATGGCATTTGCGCGGCATTTGCAAAAATCTGGCGAAAGGTTGTTCAAAAATCCACCAGTCCCGGTATGATCGCGCGCCCTGATGCACACGCCTGGTAATTCCCGATGATGAAGCCCAACCTGATTGCCGCCGCCGAGATCGACCGTCTCGATACGTGGGCCAAATATTCGGCCCCGATGTGCGGCTCTTGTGTCTCCAGCTGCTGCACCCTGCCGGTCGAGGTCAAGATCAAGGACCTGGTACGCATCGGCGTGGTCGACGAGTTCGAACTGGGTGATCCGCCGAAGAACATCGCCAAGCGTCTGCAAAAGGAAGGGCTGGTCGAGCGCTTCAACCAGAAGTCGGGGATCTTCACCCTGCAGCGCATGAGCAACAACGATTGCTACTACCTGGATCGTAAGAGCCGCCTGTGCACCATTTATGACAAGCGCCCGGACACTTGCCGCAACCACCCGAAGATCGGCCCGCGGCCGGGGTATTGCGCGTACAAGCCGAAAGAAGTCGAGCGGGTGCAAAATTCGCGGTCGATCGAGAAGTTCTGACCTTTCCTGAAATTTGCGGCGGCTGATCCGCCGCCTTCGCGAGCAGGCTAGCTCCCACATTGGAATGCGTTCCCCTGTGGGAGCGAGCCTGCTCGCGAAGGGGCCGGCACAAACAACGCGTAAACCCCAGACAAACAAAAACGCCACCCCGCACCCGCCCCCGGGGGGGTGTTTCCCCCCCGGCCTAAACCTAAGCCTCTGCGTTCTTTGGCGGCCGGGGGGCCGCGCTTTCGTCCAGGATCTTCTTGCGAAGACGGATGGACTTAGGCGTGACTTCGCACAGCTCGTCTTCCTGGATGTATTCCAGAGCCTGTTCCAGAGTGAAGCGAACAGGTGGTACCAGAGCGATGGTTTCGTCTTTACCCGAAGCACGCATGTTGTCGAGCTTCTTGCCTTTGGTTGGGTTCACACCCAGGTCGTTGTCGCGGCTGTTCTGACCAACGATCTGACCGTTGTAGATCTCCTGGCCGTGTTCTACGAACAGCTTGCCACGAGCCTGCAGGGTTTCCAGCGAGTAGGTCAGTGCCTTGCCGGTTTCAACCGAAACCAGAACGCCGTTCTGACGGCCGGACATGTGGCCCGACTTCACTGGAGCGTAACGATCGAAGATCGAGGTCAGGATGCCAGCACCGTTGGTCAGGGTCAGGAACTGGTTACGGAAACCGATCAGACCGCGAGCAGGGATGTTGTATTCCAGACGAACACGGCCCTTGCCATCCGGCACCATGTTGCTCAGGTCGCCCTTACGCAGACCCATCTCTTCCATGACCTTGCCCTGCGATTCTTCAGGGATGTCGATGGTGACGTTTTCGAACGGTTCCTGCTTCACGCCGTCAACTTCACGGATGATCACTTCAGGACGGCCCAGGGCCAGCTCGAAGCCTTCGCGACGCATGGTTTCGATCAGTACCGAGAGGTGCAGCTCACCACGGCCGGAAACCTTGAACTTGTCAGCCGAGTCGCCTTCTTCAACACGCAGTGCAACGTTGTACAGCAGCTCTTTGTCCAGACGATCCTTGATGTTACGGGAGGTCACGAACTTGCCTTCTTTACCGCAGAATGGCGAGTCGTTTACCTGGAAGGTCATGGAAACGGTTGGCTCGTCAACGGTCAGCGGCTTCATGGCCTCGACGGTGTTGATGTCGCACAGGGTGTCGGAGATGAACAGCTCGTCGAAGCCGCTGATGCAGACGATGTCGCCAGCTGCTGCTTCTTCAACGTCAATGCGGTGCAGACCGTGGTGACCCATCAGCTTCAGGATACGACCGTTGCGGCGCTTGCCGTCGGCGCTGATCGCGACAACCGGGGTGTTCGGCTTGACGCGACCACGAGCGATACGGCCAACACCGATAACACCCAGGAAGCTGTTGTAGTCCAGAGCGGAGATCTGCATCTGGAACGGACCGTCACGGTCAACGGCCGGAGGCGGAACGTGGTCGACAACTGCCTGGTACAGCGCAGTCATGTCTTCGCCCATGGCGGTGTGATCCAGACCGGCGATGCCGTTCAGGGCCGAGGCGTAAACAACCTGGAAGTCCAGTTGTTCTTCGGTAGCACCGAGGTTGTCGAACAGGTCGAAGATCTGATCCAGAACCCAGTCCGGACGCGCGCCTGGACGGTCAACCTTGTTGATGACCACGATTGGACGCAGGCCGGCTTCGAATGCCTTCTTGGTCACGAAACGGGTTTGCGGCATAGGGCCGTCTTGAGCGTCAACCAGCAGCAGAACGGAGTCAACCATCGACATTACGCGTTCTACTTCACCGCCGAAGTCGGCGTGGCCCGGGGTGTCCACGATGTTGATGTGGTAGCCGTTCCAGTTGATGGCGGTGTTTTTCGCCAGAATGGTAATACCGCGCTCTTTTTCCTGGTCGTTGGAGTCCATCACGCGCTCGTCGTTGAGCTCGTTGCGCTCCAGGGTGCCGGATTGACGCAGGAGTTTGTCTACCAGGGTGGTCTTACCATGGTCAACGTGGGCAATGATGGCGATGTTACGTAGATTTTCGATCACTTGTGTATCTCGATCAGAGGATTCGGTTTGCTGACAAGTCTTGGCAGCGATTAACAGTAGTGTCCGGCATGGCCGTTACAGCTTGACGGCGGTGTCGGGGGGCCGGTGACGCAGGCCACAGGCAAACAGCCCCGGGCACTTAGCTCGGTCGATAAACGCGCACATTGGCATGCCCCTCACTGAGCAAATGGTGAGCATGCAGGCGACTCATCACGCCTTTGTCGCAATACAGCAGGTACTGGCGAGTCGGATCCAGCTCCTTGAAACGAGCGTTCACTGCGTAGAACGGCATCGTCTGTACTTCTATGCCGGCGAGTTCCAGCGGGTCATCCTCGGCCGCATCCGGGTGACGGATGTCGATGACGATCTGACCGGCCAGCGCTTCGCCGACTTCTTCGATCTGCAAATCCTGGCCCAATTCGTCGATCACTCGGTCGATCGGCACCAGCTTGGCGTTTTCGAGCGCACGCTCGAGAACCGCCATGTCGAATTCTTTCTCTTCGTGCTCAACACGGTGGCGCTTGGCGGCGGTCTTCGGATTGACCGAGATGACTCCGCAGTACTCCGGCATGTGCCGGGCGAAATCGGCGGTGCCGATCTCGTTGGCCGTGTCGATGATGTCCTGCTTGTGCGCAACGATCAGTGGACGCAGGACCAGTTTGTCGGTCACGCAGTCGATCACCGACAGGTTCGGCAGCGTCTGGCTCGATACCTGGGAGATCGCTTCGCCGGTGACCAGCGCATCGATGTGCAGCCGGTCGGCGATGGCCGACGATGCGCGCAACATCATACGCTTCAATACGACGCCCATATGACTGTTATCGACTTTGCCGAGAATTTCGCCCAACACTTCTTCGAACGGGACACTGACAAATAGCACGCGTTGCGAGCTGCCGTACTTCTTCCAGATGAAATGCGCGACTTCCATCACGCCCAATTCGTGGGCACGCCCGCCCAGATTGAAGAAGCAGAAATGCGCCATCAGGCCGCGACGCATGATCTGGTACGCGGCAACCGTCGAGTCAAAGCCGCCGGACATCAATACCAGCGTCTGCTCCAGTGCGCCGAGCGGGTAACCGCCGATGCCGTTGTGCTGGCTGTGGATGACAAACAACCGTTGGTCGCGAACTTCGATGCGAACTTCGATTTCCGGGTCTTTGAGGTCGATTCCGGCGGCACCGCACTCACGACGCAGCTTGCTGCCGACGTATTTTTCGACGTCCATCGAACTGAACGGGTGCTTGCCTGCACGCTTGCAGCGCACCGAGAAAATCTTCCCGGCCAGTACATCGCCGTAGTGCTGTTTGCACTTCTCGGTGATGTCGTCAAAGTCGCCCAGCGGGTACTCGTCGATCTGCAGAAAGTGCGCGACGCCGGGAGTACAAGTGAGGCGCTCGCCCATCTCTTTCAAGGCTTTGGGGTCGGTAACGCGGGTTTCCAGCTCGAGATTGTCCCACACACCGTTCACCACCACGGCCGGGTCCAAATCGCGGAGCACGGCGCGGATGTTCTTGGCCAGCTGGCGGATGAAACGCATCCGGACAGGGCGGCTTTTGATGGTGATCTCGGGGAAGACTTTTACGATTAGTTTCATGAAAACAGCGCGCGCAGGGCCAGCCGAAAAAGGGGGGCGCGGATTATAGCGGAAATTGCTCAAGGTTTAACCAGTTAATATGCAGAAGGTTTCACTTGCACCAAAACGGGTCATTTCTGATTTGAAGCGCTACATTAAGGGGCGAGATTTTCACCCTTATGGCACTTTGCGGTGCTCAAAGCGTGAAATTGGGGCAAAAAACCCATGCTGGGGCACTGGCATGCAATTTGCTCCCTTGTGAGGCAGGTTGCCTTGGCAGAGTATCTGCGCCGGCATCACCCCTATTAAGGGCATCCACTACCAAGCCCTAAGCCACCCGGAGGACACTATGTCGAAGTCGGTTCAACTCATCAAAGATCATGACGTCAAGTGGATTGATCTGCGCTTCACGGACACCAAAGGCACTCAGCACCACGTGACCATGCCGGCTCGCGATGCGCTGGAAGACGACTTCTTCGAAGTCGGCAAGATGTTCGACGGCTCCTCCATCGCTGGCTGGAAAGGCATCGAAGCCTCCGACATGATCCTGCTGCCGGACGACGATACTGCCGTTCTCGATCCGTTCACCGAAGACGCAACCCTGATCCTGGTTTGCGACATCATCGAACCTTCGACCATGCAGGGTTACGATCGCGACCCGCGCGCCATCGCTCACCGTGCCGAGGAATACCTGAAGACCACCGGTATTGGTGACACCGTCTTCGCCGGTCCAGAACCAGAATTCTTCATCTTCGACGAAGTGAAGTTCAAGTCCGATATCTCCGGCTCGATGTTCAAGATCTACTCCGAACAAGGCTCCTGGATGTCCGACCAGGACATCGAAGGCGGCAACAAAGGCCACCGTCCTGGCATCAAAGGCGGCTACTTCCCGGTTCCGCCGTTCGACCACGACCACGAAATCCGTACTGCCATGTGCAACGCACTGGAAGAGATGGGCCAGACCGTTGAGGTTCACCACCACGAAGTGGCGACTGCCGGTCAGAACGAAATCGGTGTCAAGTTCAACACCCTGGTGAAGAAAGCTGACGAAGTTCAGACTCTGAAATACGTTGTCCACAACGTTGCCGACGCATACGGCCGCACCGCGACCTTCATGCCGAAGCCACTGTACGGCGACAACGGCTCGGGCATGCACGTGCACATGTCCATCGCCAAAGACGGCAAGAACACCTTCGCGGGCGAAGGCTATGCCGGCCTGTCCGAAACCGCCCTGTACTTCATCGGCGGTATCATCAAGCACGGTAAGGCCCTGAACGGCTTCACCAACCCGGCTACCAACTCCTACAAGCGTCTGGTGCCAGGTTTCGAAGCGCCGGTGATGCTGGCCTACTCGGCTCGCAACCGTTCCGCCTCGATCCGTATTCCTTACGTCAACAGCCCACGCGGCCGTCGTATCGAAGCACGCTTCCCGGATCCGGCTGCCAACCCGTACCTGGCTTTCGCAGCACTGCTGATGGCCGGTCTGGACGGTATCCAGAACAAGATCCACCCAGGCGATGCTGCTGACAAAAACCTGTACGACCTGCCGCCTGAAGAGGCGAAAGAGATCCCACAAGTTTGCGGCAGCCTGAAAGAAGCCCTGGAAGAGCTGGACAAGGGCCGTGCGTTCCTGACCAAGGGCGGCGTGTTCTCCGACGACTTCATCGACGCTTACATCGCGCTGAAATCCGAAGAAGAAATCAAGGTCCGCACCTTCGTACACCCACTGGAATATGAGCTGTACTACAGCTGCTGATCCGGTAGCGCCGCGCTACGCGGCGTGACAAAAAGAGGCCTCCTTCGGGAGGCCTTTTTTATTGCCCTGTCGCGTCCTGAATAAGGTTTACACCTTCTGACCAATCTTCAGGAGGATTCAATGGATACCGGAAAAAGG
>NZ_JAJSLU010000002.1:0-118524 GCF_023063025.1 Pseudomonas sp. YL2
ATAGCTCAGTTGGTAGAGCACGACCTTGCCAAGGTCGGGGTCGCGAGTTCGAGTCTCGTTTCCCGCTCCAAGTTTGTACACGGTTGTTGTTGTGCTACTAAACAGCGATCGTTTGAGGCCGAGTAGCAAAATGGTTATGCAGCGGATTGCAAATCCGCCTACGCCGGTTCGATTCCGACCTCGGCCTCCACTCTTAAAAACCCCGTAGATCAATGATCTACGGGGTTTTTTATTGCCTGCGAAAAAGTGGGGTGTTCCGCAATTCTTGAGAGGGTTCCGCAACCTATCGTGCTGGCTACGTGGTTTTATTGGGGCTCTAGGTTTTTTTCGTGGTGCTGCTGAGTCGCCGCCTGGTGGCTGTCAAAAAACGATTTCAGAATGAAATACGTTGCTGCTACAAGTGAGCCCTTGAGCCTGACGTTATCTAACAATTTCAATTAAAGGGTTGTGCAACTACGTCGCTGGCCTAATCTAATTTGCGCGTTCGGGTTCATAGTGATGCAACTGAGCGATAGCCCGGAAGAGGAAGGAAATTTTAATTTTTCAAGGAGCGTGCAAGTGGCCACCACTGATAATACGAAAAAGGTCGACCTAGTCTTTTTAATCGACTCTAGTAACTCAATGAAGGATGAAGCATCCGCGCTCAGTGCAAGGCTTAATGCGGCAATCGAGGAGGCGAGTAAAGCTTGTCCTTCGGATTTACGTGTTGAGTTTCTTGGTGTTGAGGGTACTTTTGGCAATTCAAAATTTGATAAGAGCGCACGTAGCTATCTTACCGGGACGCTTAGGGTCGACGACGGTAAAATCAAAGGCCGAAAAGCCAGTGCCGTCGGTAATCCAGCCCAGGAGGATGTAGCGCCGGCTGCCGAAGACATCATCAAATATTTTGACTGGCGCAAAGGAGCGGAAAGAAATCTCTTCGTATTGGGAGATGAAAGCCTGTACGGCGGAGAGATGGTACTGAATGCAGTGCGCATTAAAGCCTGTGATGATGCCATCGACACCGCACTGGCCCATACTGTCAAGGTTCACTCTTATCTGGGAACTCCGCACCATACTCTGCCTTACCCTACACCTGCTGATGAAGAGGCCATGGTTAAGGAGTACAAGCGTCTTGCATTACGCACCGGTGGTGAACATTATATTTACACCAAAGGCATTGCTGATTTCTCCCAAGTACTGAAAAACGCTATTTGCGCCAGCAAGGTACCCCATCAGGAAAGTGTCGAAGAGAAGAAAGAAGAGGCCGATAAGTTGGAGGGTAAAGATCCTGTCGATAAGCCAGATAATACCTCTTCAGGAAATAGTAATCTCTGCGAGCAACTCCCTGAGATTGTCAAAGCGGTTAATACGTTGGCCGACGTACTGAAAGGTCTGGTTGAGTCCTGCGCCCCGAGCAGCAAAGGAGAAAAACACGCTTGTCGTTGTCATGAACATGATGCGAAAAAAGACACTGGGAATAACAGTGCTGAGCAATCTGGGAATAGTAACTCCGGGGTGGAAGGGCAGCCCCAGGTATCCGAATTCGTCGATAAAACGATGTTTACTGATGGCGACTGGAATCACTGGGAAGCCGGGCCCGTCGGGCATGACTGTCAACTTGTCGATTACGCGAAGCAAAAAACTAAAGGTCTTTATTTTAAAACAGCTGCGAACAAAGCGCATGCCGGCACTATTCTGAAGAAAACTCTGGTGGGATTGGAACCAGGGCAAGAGTATTCGTTTCTGATCCGCGCGAAGCGGGTGATCGGGAAGTTTAGTACACCAAAGCTCTCATTGAGCGTTGACGGTAAAGACATCAGTGGCGTGGTAGAGCTGATAACTACAGATGAATGGGTGACAATAACGGGGAACTTCACTGCGGGAGCGGGGCCGACAAATCTGGAGGTGATCAGTCATGAAAATGACAGCAATGGCAATGATTACCACGTGGGACGTCTGGTGATTGCCAATCCCGGAAACCCGGCTTTAGACATTTGAATATGGGGCCACAGATCTGTGGCCTCTTCTCTCTTGCCTCCCACCCTGATCGCCAGTAAATCGCACGTACTGTGTAGTGCTCTAATGAAACCGGACACCCATTTAGGCGAGAATGCTCGCCAGATAGAGGTGTCTGATGACCAGGCAACGTCGTTCCTTTTCCGCTGAATTCAACGCGAGGCCGCAGGCCTCGTGCGTGATCAGGGCTATAGCCACATCGAAGCCTGCCGTTCGCTCGGGGTCGTCGAGTCCGGGTTGCGCCGTTGGGTCATCAGGAACAGGGTGGAAAATGAGGTGCAAGCTACCAGGTAGATAGCTATCAACCGAGCCAGGAGTTTACCTGTCTCGCGATTGGTGGGGCGTGAAAAGATTTCCGCAACGATATTTCCCTTTTGATGGGACGTATCCTGGAGGGCTTCAGAAATCAGTAGCTTGCGTAGCAAAATGCGTGCTAACCTATTGATCTACTTGGCTTTGTAGCGTGGATTGCAAATCCACCTGCGCCGGTTCGATTCCGACCTCGGCCTCCACTATAAACAAGCTCCGTAGATCCATGATTTACGGAGCTTTTTTATTTTCAGTGAGCTGCAAGATTTAGTCTTGAAATCAGCTACTGTGAACTTGCTTCACCGGGACGTGATGTATATATTTCCCGCTCTGCTTCAACGGCTCAACAGACAGATTCTCTGGTCGACTGATTTGAGCACTACAACAGCGCTACCGCCCGAATGGCGAAACTGGTAGACGCATGGGACTTAAAATCCCCCGCTCGTAAGGGCGTGCCGGTTCGATTCCGGCTTCGGGCACCATGAATATCAAGGGCTTGCATGACGTACCTCATGCAAGCCCTTAGTTCTTTTTTCCGCAATCAAAAAATCTTTTCCGCAATTCGTGACCGTTAGTCACCTCGTAGGGGTGATCTTCATGCCCTTTCGCATACGGATGTACTGTTCTGTCATCCCTACGGTGGTGTGCCCAAGTTGGTCCCGAGCTTCTCTGATGCTCCCTGTTGACTCCTCTTTATCCGTGGCCGCTTTCGCTCGTAGGTCGCGCATCTGAAATTCTGCTTTTGGAATCCCGGCTGCTTCCCTGGCGTCATCGAACCTTTTTCTGAGCATACTGGTCGTCATCGACTGGCCAGAGTCGATTACTACCAGGCGTGTTGATCTGATTTTCTGTCCGGCCTTTCGCGCCATGATTCGATCGATTACGACTTTGAGCTCACCAATGATTTCGATCCTTCGTTTAGCCCCAGTTTTGCCTTGCTGGACGGAGAGCTTCCCGTCTTTTATGTCTCGCTCATCCAATGTGTCTGCGATCCTCTGATCTGTTAGGTAGAACAGGTCCAAAGCGTCTCTCAATGGCTGATCGGCATGCCGGTACAGGTACGCGCGTTTACGCGCACGCGTGCTTTTTAAATTTCTCTCTATACACGAGAAAAGAGAAAGAAAAGTAGGACGGTGGGGCAAAGCCCCAATCTGCGGGGCTTTCAGACGTCCCACCTTGTTTTGGAGAGGTGGGACGCATGGAACGCCACCGAAACAACAGAGGCAAAAGCCAGCCGGGTTGAGATATTCACCGACATTCGCCAGCCGTTCACCGGGCGTAAGCCACACATTCACCGGATGGCATTAAAACGGTCTTGCTGCCACCAGAATCGACCTGTAAAAAGGGGCCATCTTCGATGGGTGCGACCGCAAAGCGCGGCAGGCCACCCACCACCTGACCCGGCCATTGCGTCGGGTCTTTTTGTTTAAGGGGCAGGGCAATGACGAACGAGCAACAGGCACTGGCAGAGATGCCGATCTGGTTGGTGATTGCCCTATCCCTGGTTGGCGGCGTGTCCGGCGAGATGTGGCGAGCTGACAAGGATGGGGCACGAGGTTGGGCGTTACTGCGCCGCCTTGCACTTCGATCCGGTGCCTGCATCGTCTGCGGCGTGTCAGCGATGATGTTGCTGTTCGGTGCAGGCCTGTCGATCTGGACAGCGGGCGCACTGGGTTGCCTGACCGCGATGGCCGGCGCCGATGTCGCCATCGGCTTGTACGAACGCTGGGTGGCCAAGCGGCTGGACTTGAGCGAGGCCGAGCCTAAGGCATGAGCCGGGCAGGCCCGGGAGGGTGCCGATTTTTACGGGTCCTCCCTGAGGGCCGCCCCCTACACGGGTATCGAACTCGCGGATTCTCTCTAACTGAAACCTTTGCAGGGATGTCCGTCTTTTCAAAGGATTGGCTAAAGGGCAATCATGTCTGCGATCTGGTAACCAAGATTTGTGACTTGATAGATTTCGCCTTTGTAGCCCTGACCGACGATAAGCCCTTCGTTCGAGAGTTCGAGAATCGCTTGTTCCCATTTGGCTACTTCTCGGCGGTCTCTCTTTTCGGCGACGAGATTCTTACCGTTTGTTTGGACGTCTGTACCTTCCATGTATTCGACATGAATGATTGTCCCATGAGCGTCCAGGCTAGCTTCCTTCAACAGAATTTGAGCTTCACCAGAAAGCTTCGGGATCTGCGTTTGAGATTCGGAGATTTCGCTTGAACTATGGCTTTCCAATTTGTTGAAGATTGGATGCTCGTTGACCTTAAGCTGGAGGTGTCGATAAAGCTTTGTTCGAAAGTCCGCGAGACTGTCGTAGCTCTGATAGAGCCCTCGACTTTGGCAATCGGTTTTGAACTTCTTAACTGCTGCGGCCTGCTCAAGCTCAACGGAGTCGAAGACCACTGGTTGAGATGAAAAATACAACATTGCTGGCTTGCCTGACTGAATGTGTTTTTCGAGCTCTTCGACGGTACCACTCGCGTAGTCTTCGGTTGGCGTACCAATCCTCGTCCAAAACACGCCTATCAGCAGGTCACATTTCTCTAGGATTTGCTCATTGATGATGGCTTGAGGGGAGTTCCCCATTTCGGGAGAGGAGTGAGACTCCCAGCCAATGGGAAGCAAAACGATCTTCCGTGTATTGGAATGAACTGCGTTCCACTCATAAATGACGTCGCGCACAATCGCGCGCTCGGAGGCTACATCACCTGGTGAAGCAATCATCACGTTGAACGCTTCTGCGGCATAGCTCATTGCACATCCTCAGTGTAGGAAAGGGGGGGCGGGGTGTTAAAGCTGAAGGTGATCGCACCAAGGCATGACCAACAAGGCGCGTCTCAGCACTGAAAGCGATCGCGTATGTGCTGGTTGTAGTAGGCACCTTTGGACACAGCTGCCATCAAGCCATTGTGTATGGTTGATGGGACACCGCAGAAGTCGTAGGAGTGGCCTTGTTCAAAGCGGATCCTCATTCGTCTTGTTGCAGGATCGTAGCCAACGGCGGTCATCGCACTGGAACGCACGGCAATCATTTTCATGACTTCTCACCTTCTGACTGATCGTCCACAGAGACTAGTCGAACGAGGCGGATCTGCTGGCCAGGCCACCGAAAAGGCGCCGGGGACCTGAGGACTTTCAAAGGGCACGGGGTCGGAAACCCGCGGGATCGTGTTAGTTGGAGGCTCGCCAGCTTACTGAAATTTCAATCCACTGAAATCTTGAAAGGAATCATTGAAAAGCCGCTGAAAAGGAGGGCTTATGAGCACAGCCACTTACCTGTCGAAGAGCGCCTTCGCGGCGCACATTGGTCGGTCACCTAGCTACATCACTTGGCTCAAGGAAAATGGTCGACTGGTGCTGTCGCCCAACGGCAAGCAGGTGGACGTACTGGCCACCGAAGCGCTGATCCGCGAGACCGCCGACCCGAGCAAGGCTGCCGTCGCTGCCCGCCACCAACAGGGGCGGCTTCAGCGTGATGTGTACAGCCAAGTCTCAGCCCAATCCGAACCGACTAACATGGCTGCGCCGCCGCCCGTTGATTCCGCGCAAGGGCAGTCCCCGGACTTTCAGAAAGCACGTGCGCATCGTGAGCATTACCTGGCGCGGATGGCTGAGATGGAGTTTCGCAAGGCTCAGGGGGAACTGGTGGAAATCAGCTTTGTGCAGAAAGCCGCCTTTGAAACAGCGCGATCGCTCAATCATTCTCTGATGAGTCTGTCGCCGCAGTTGGCGCCGCAACTCGCCGCCTTGTCGGATCCTTGGGAAGTGGAGCGGCAGCTTACTGCTGCGCTGCGGCAGCGACTGAACGAAGCGGCTCAGGTTTCCAGCGACGACTTTGGCTTTACATTGGGTGAGTGCTAAGGGGATCCGCAAATCAGAATTTATTCGGCTAGCAGCGTGATTGAGTGACGTCTGCTTTCGGCCAAAAGCGGACGTAACGGCGCCTGTGTAGTATTTGCTTTTCTTTCGACCTGTATAGAGGTGCCCGATGTCTAGCCGACACTCCCCATCCCCTACAAGAGCCGTCCTGAATCTGAAAAACGCACGTTCACTTTTGGGAAAGCGGCTGGGTGCGCTGCTGCACGACCAGTACTATTTCAACGACGAAAAGGATCTGGGAGACATAGGTTCTCTAGAGTGGCGTTTTGGCGAGCGAGAACTTCTATCCATGTATCTCTTGAGTGATGGTGAAAGTGTAGGCGCGGACTTCTTGCCCTCAGATACGCCGGCTTCCTTCGAGATAGAGCCGAACGTGACATGCTCCTGGAAAACGGAAAATCTGCTTGCAGGTCTATCAGCAACCCACCTCGAGAACACAAAAATTTGCGTAGTTGAGGGAATTCTTGACTCTTTCAACGGGCAAGAGCCTTTGCTTGCCGGATTCAGAGTTACGTTCGAGACCGGTGATTCATTGATCTATCTTAACCAGGGCGACGATGCCGTAGTTTTGATTAATGCGCCACCGCCAGTAAGTGTAGGCCTCGAAACCCGCTTCGTTACCTCAGTTTAATCACAGCTATGAGTCGGGTGCAGCCCTTCATGCCAGGCAGAAATCGGCCAATAGAGGTCATTCATCGTCTACAAAATCCCGAGCGGGTCGGTAGCTTCAAACCCAAATCCGAAAGCACTTTGCAGGCATACGGACTCCCTGCAAAATAAGATTAAGATTTCTCTGTGACCGCTCAACTTTCAAGGACGACTGATGCCACCAGTACCGATCAAGCGCAGGTTCACACCGGTCCCCGCAGCGTATCAGAAGGACGATTTGCCACTCGACGAGGTGTGGTCACATCTTTCCCGCGGGCATCACAAATGCTGGAGTGAACTACTTAACGAGTACCGCGTTGTCATCTTGGCGGACGCTGGCGCGGGGAAAACTTACGAGCTCGAGTCCGCAGCTAGGGATCTTTGCACCCAAGGTAAACCAGCATTTTTTCTTCGTATTGAAGATATAGATGACAACTTCGCAACTGCCTTCGAGGTCGGGTCTGAGGAATTGTTCGGGGAATGGTTGGCAGGGTCGGACGAAGCATGGTTTTTTCTAGACTCTGTTGATGAGATTCGATTGACCGAGCCTCGCGCATTCGAGCAGGCAATTCGAAATTTTGCCAAACGAGTTCGCTCCGCGAGCCAACGCACGCATATCTATATTTCAAGTCGGCCTTATGCTTGGCGTGCGCAGCGTGATCGTTCCTTGATAGAAGAAGTACTCCCGTTTGATCCTGTACGCCAGGAAGTCATCAATGACGACGATTCGCCTGCTGAGTTTCTTGATGGCGACACCGTAGAGAGAAACTACTCAACCGCCAGCGTTCAAAAAAACGAGCCATCACTCCAGTTATACCAACTTGCGTCACTCGAACAAAAAGACATTCGCCTTTTCGCTGAGCACAGCGGCGTTGCGGACAGCAGTGCTTTTTTGGATGCGCTTGAACGGAGCGCCTTGTTTCCACTCGCAAAATTACCCTTCGATCTACGCGACTTGATAGCAACTTGGCGTGAGACTCAACGGTTAGCCAGCCGGCTTGAAATCTTGCAACAAGGCATTTTGCGGCAACTGAAGCAAGCACCGCTATCAGCACTGGGGTTGCCACTCGAGCGTGCTGAAGCAGGGGTGCAGCTAATCGCCATCGCGGCGATTTTAACGGGGCGCTCTAATATTCTTCTCCCTGATTCACCGAACACAGGGGCAATGGACCCAAAAATACTGCTGCCAGGTTGGACCGACGCCGAGATATTAGCGGTGCTCACGAGCGGGATTTTCGGTGATCCAATTTTCGGAGAAGTGCGCTTTCGTCATCGAGAAATCCGTGAGTTGCTTGCAGCAAGTTGGATAAAGAACAATGTAGAACTCGAAGCTGCGCGTGGGGAAATTGAGCAGCTTATCTTCCGTCGACAGTACGATGAAGATATTCTGACTCCCCGCCTAAGGCCGATTCTTCCTTGGCTGATATTGTTTGATGACGCAATTCGCGATCGCGTAATTCCAAACTATCCTCAGGTGGCCGTAGAAGGTGGAGACGCAGCTAATCTCCCTCTTCCTGTAAGACGCGAAATCCTGTCCAAGATGATTGAGCACGTTCTTGATCCTATCTCAATATTCCGTGGCGTAGACAACGCTGCAATAGCCAGAATTGCTCAGCCTGATCTGGCAGCCTACGTACTTGAGTTGATTGAAGCGTACGCTCATAACGAAGACGCAATTTTTATTTTAGGGCGCCTAGTCTGGCAGGGTGAAATGCGTACCTGCCTAGACACTTTGACTCGAATCGCCGTAGATCCAGAGCGTGGACTATATGCACGAATGGCTTCCGTACGGGCGGTAGCATGCGTTGGTAATTCGAACCAACTTCACACTCTATGGCGGTCACTCATTACCCTGTCGGAGCCAATTCCGGGTCGGTTAATGACGGAGATCATCGCTTATGCTCCTGCAACGGCAGAAACAATTACGCTATTGCTAGAGTCACTCGACAAGCTAGAACTGCCTCAGAAATACGAAGCGACTGGAATGCCCCACGCTATGAACGAATTTGTTCAGCGCCTGCCTATCGCCTCAAGTCAGGCGACTAATCCATTGCTGCTTGAGCTTGCAGAAGGCTTACTCGGTTACCTTGAGCGTGAGCCCCATATCCAGCCTGGTGAATGTCCAATTTCAAAAATGTATGTATGGCTAATGGACTGCGCACTGCACTGTATCGGGCGCTTGATCATTGCGCGTCATACGTCGGCGTTATCTCCAGTCTCACTCACAATCCTTGCAGCAGCACCGACGATACGACTATGGCACGGTGAGGACCATCAAGAGCACAGGTCAATTATTGATACTCATCTATCGCAGTGGCAGGAGCTCAATGATGCTCTCTTCTGGTGGACGGTAGCAGAATGTCGTAAGCAACAGGAGTCAAAGGGGAAGATACTCGAGGACGATTGGCCAGTGACTTGGCCGGAGCATTTCTGGACGTTTGATGAAACCAGCTTCGAGCGAACGCTTAATTGGATAAGGGAACGACCGCTTCACGATGACCAACTTGTGGCTTTATCTCGATCTGTGCGCACTTACAAAGGTATGGGGCAACCTTCGGCTTGGCTTGACGACCTACGTCGTATAGTCGCTGGCAACCTTGATTTGGAAGCAGCCCTAGAATCCAGACTAAATCCGCCAGTAACGCCCGATACGCAGCGCTATGAGGAGCAACAGCACACCTTCCGTGAAAGTAGAGTACGTCGTGATGAAGAAAATGCTTTGGCTCGCGCAAAATTTGTGAACCGATTGCGCTCCGATCCTAATATCATCCGACATCCCCCAGGCTTAAAACCCTCTGAATTAAGTACAGCCCAGTTTCACTTGCTTCAAAGCATTGAAGATGGCAACCATCTCAATCAGCGTGCTGATGCAAAGAGTTGGAAAGTTCTGATCCCCGAATTCGGAGTTGCAGTCGCCGAGGCCTATCGCGATGCATCAAAGGCTTTGTGGCGTGCATACAAACCCAAGACTCGCTCGGAAGGTGCAAATGCCGCCTCTATTCCCTATGCGATTGTCTTTGGCTTGTCGGGACTCAATATCGAAATCGAAGAAGACAGCGCGATAATTGAGACATTCGAAAAAGCCCAGGCTCGGCACGCGCTTCGTTATGTCTTATGGGAGCTGAATGGTTTTCCACGATGGTTCGAAGTCTTTTATCGATCGTGGACAAAGCTATCATTGGACTTCCTCTGGAAGGAGGTTGAGTGGGAGCTCAAGGAAAGCCCAGTAGAACAATCACTGCATTATGTTCTGCACGATCTCGTCTATTACGCCATTTGGCTCCACGCCGATTTAGGGCCGAAACTCTACGATTGGCTTTTGAAAAATCACGTGGTAAATCAAGACTGCCTGCGCTATTGCCGGATAATAATGATGGGGGGTGGTGTGACAGCTCACGAAGTGGCGACGCTCGCTGGGCAAAAAATAGCGGACACCAGCACCCCGCCAGAACAGATTGCGATTTGGCATGCAATGAGAACTGATGCCGATCCTGCTCTCTCGCTGCCAGCCCTCATAGCCAAGTTCAATACCGGCACTCTTGAAGAACGCACAGAATTCGGTAGTGCCTTTAGTGTTGCCTTACTCGGTAGCCGTCGAGATGTGACTTCATCTTTCGACAAATTCAAAACTCCGAGTTACCTCAAACGGATATACCTACTAATCCATGGTTCGGTCAAGGCTTCCGACGACATCGAGCGGGCCGGTAAGGGAGTCTATTCGCCAACGTTACGCGACGATGCGCAGGATGCACGAGAGCGTCTGTTCTCACTGCTAGCCGAAATTCCCAACGAGCTCGCCTATCGCGCAATCCTAGAACTAGCGGACGAGCATCCCGAGCCTCGCTATCGCGACTACATGCGCGTTCGCGCTTACCAGCGAGCAGAACAGGATGGTGATTTGTCGGCGTGGAGTACGTCCCAGGTATCCCAACTTGCGTATCGTCTAGCCGGTCGCCCCGACAATAAGGTTTCGGCACCTGGAGACGACAATGCAAAAGCTTAAGGAACGCGGAACTCCGCCCGATATTCTTCAGTCCAAATCGGCGGATTATTCGCGAAGGGTGATGCGGGATTTCTTGGCCCTCAACCCGAATCGCCGAGCACAAACTAGTGTGCCGGCTATAGGCATCAGTGCGACAGATGAGCAATTGGTTGCCGCTGTTTCTAAACTCAGCCAGAACCGATGCGCTTTCTGTGAAGCGGAAGACGAACTGTCGGTTCATCGCTTCCGGCCAGTTGGGAATGCCTTGCCCTTCGTAGAGTCGAAAAACGCACACCTTTACTACCTGTGGCTTGCCGATGCTTGGCAGAATTTACTTCCTATTTGTACCGGTTGCATCCCGCTCGAACCCCAGTTTCCAATGACTGGCCGCCGCGCCCCGCTGCCTTCCGATCGTGAAATCTTCGACTATATCGAACGAAATGACGGTGTATGGCCAAATTACCCGCCGAAGGAAAACATCCTTTTGCTCGATCCCACTCGCGATCGCGAATTTGAAAAGCACCTCATTCCTAAACTTGATGGCGAGTTGATAGGAAGCTCGCCAAAAGGCGAGGCAACCGTGCGTGTATTCAATCTCAATCGATCTGACCGTCGTGATCAGCGTTACCACACCTACCAATCGCATATTGACCGCTTTCTCCCGCTCTTTAGGAGTTATGGGAGGTACGGAAATGATTCCGAATGGCAAGCACTCTTTGACTTTTCGGGAATGGAGTTCGGTGGTACTTGGTATCTTCTACTGCGCCGTATAGCCCGATGGATTAGCGCTGCGATTGGAGTTAAATGGAGGACTTCGCACGATCACATCCTTTCGTTTTTTACGAGACTGGCCGAAACTCCTGGCGCTCTGGATCGTGTCGAGTCGGCTCTCATTACTATTAGTCGCGAGGATCGAGAGCTACAAAAGTTTCGCAGAAAAGGTGGAAGGGTTTATCCCACACGCGAATCAGTCACTTCGGTTGAAATCAGTAATTTCAAAGCAATTGAAGACCTGAGACTAACTTTCAGCGCACCGGCTGTAAGACCTGGAGATCTGTCGAGCAGGCAAGCGCCATCACTGATAATTCTCGGTGAGAATGCGACCGGCAAAAGTTCAATTCTCGAAGCGATTGCGTTAGCCCTGACAGATCCTGCTGCTCGTAGCGCATTAAATGTACCTTGGCGTCGCATGGTGCTCGATCCCTCTCAGCTGGGACTAGAGAGGACCTACACACCACGGGGAGCCGAAGTGCGCGTGAAGCTGAGCAACAATCAGGAGGTCATACTGACAATCGATCAGGGGCTACCGGTTGTGCACAGCGATCTCGGTAAGCATCACGTGCCTGTATTCGCCTATGGAGCATTTCGACGTTTCATGACGGGTACACATCGGACTTCTCCTCATACACACATCCGCAATCTCTTCGACAGCAGCACTCTATCCAATCCAGAACCTTGGCTTAAATCCCTGAAGCTAGACCAGTTCAACATGGTGATTCGTACACTGCGTGATCTGCTTTCAATCGAAGGAGATTTTGAAGTCATACAACGCGAGCCTCGCACACGCCAACTTCGCATGGTGACCTCGCTGAAAGAACCGGATGGAGAGCTCTACTATAATCGGACTCCGCTTCATGCGGTCTCATCAGGATATCGATCGATGCTCGCAATGGTGTGCGACATCTTGCGAGGTCTACTGGATCCCCTTGTTTATGAAGGGTTTGAGAGTTTCCAGACGGCGCAAGGTATCGTACTGATAGATGAAATCGAGGCCCATCTCCATCCACGCTGGAAGGTGCAGGTGATGTCGAGCCTACGTGCCGCGTTGCCTGGCATGACATTCATCGTCACAACACATGACCCGCTTTGCCTACGAGGAATGGGGGATAACGAGGTTGTGGTTCTCCAGCGTATCGCAACTTCCGACAGCCAGCGCCAGAGTCAGATGCCTATAGTGGTCGAGCGCATGGAAGGACTGCCGTCAGTGACGGACCTTCGTATTGAGCAATTACTAACATCTGACTTCTTTCAGCTTCTTTCCACCGATGATGCGAAAGCTGATCGCCGTCTGGCTCAAATCGCCGATCTCATCACAGCGCGTATGCGAGGAGAAGCAATGTCCGCCGAAGACAGTCGGATCCTCACAGCCTTTGAGCAGGATATATCTAGCGCGCTACCTGTAGGTTCAAGTGAAGTACATCGCATCGTGCAGTCAGCAGTTGCTCAATATCTTGCGCAGCGACGGGACGCGAGCAGTCGAACACTGCAGCGGTTGCGTGATGAAGCAAGAGACGAGATTCTGAAAGCATTGGAGGCAGTGTAATCATGCGCCGTGTTGATCGCTCCGGCGTGGATACTCCAAAATCGCTTCTTCCTGGTGGTAAAGGTCTGGCCGAGCTGGCAAAGGCTAGGGATCACCGCAACGCTCCCCCTCCAGCAGATGGCACAAAAAAGAAGAGCTTCGAGTACAAAGCTTATAAGGGCGACGACGTTCATATTGCATTGGAAAAACTGTTCCACGGCAAATGCGCGTATTGCGAAACAGTGTATGCCGCCTCAGCCCCCGTGGATGTCGAACACTACCGTCCTAAAAACTCAGTATCCGAAAGCCCCGGGCATGGCGGCTATTGGTGGATCGCTATGCAATGGGAAAATTTGCTACCTAGCTGCATCGATTGTAATCGTCAGCGTGGGCAAGTATTGGTCGCACCTTCTACCAGTTTGGCGGTACTTGCTGCCACCGCCAAACCGGCAATCGGCCAAGCTGGCAAGAAAGATAGCTTTCCGCTTGCAGATTCTGGCGTACGGGCGATTGCTGAAAATACGGATTTTATTGCCGAACACCCTTTGCTACTTAATCCTTGTCTAGATGATCCCGCCGCAAGCCTGAGGTACAGTTTTGATCCGGTGAGCGCGAATGGGTTGATCCTGCCAACAGGTGATGAGGATCAACAGAAACGCGGCGCCGTCTCAATCCAAATCTATGGTCTAAATCGATTAACACTCGTGCAGGATCGAACTCGAATATTGAGATGCCTCGAGTTTCTTGGTGATCTTGTAATCGATATTTCTGGTTCGATTGCAGACTTAGAAACGCCAGCCGCTATAGCAGCATTGGTTGGAACACCTGCTGAGGGAGTCGCATCGAGGTTACGGCTTCTGCGAGATCGTACTCTGGCTGAGATAAAAGACTTTTCAGCTGATGAAGCTCCCTATTCTTCGATGGCTAAGGCCTGGCTTGAGCAATTTAAAGTGCGAATTTTGTCTACCCCCTCTGCCACTCCTTAAAAAGCGCAATTGCAAAGACTTGACCACACATTTGCATTGCCGCTGACCAATCAATTGCATCCGTGCTGACCAACCGGAAAAGGGGACGAATTTATTTTCAGAGAACGGATTCTAATAGCAGAAAAGGGGACTGGCACTGCTAGTTCCACCTTTCGCAGGCATTATCCGTGGAACAGAGCCTAGGGCTTAATGACCTTCGCAACCAGAGCACCAAACACAGCCAGCGCTACTGTCCCCTTGCCGATCTCAGCGACGCCGCTGGTGCACTGCGGGCAAAGTTCATCGTCGTAGTATTCGCCGCCTTTAGCGTAGTTGTTGCAGCCTGGGCTGCGGCAGACGTAGATGTCTTCGCGGCACACTGGACATGCACATTTGTCACGCCTTACAGAGTTCTCCTCGATGACAGGAGGTGTGACCATCTCAGCGCAGAAAGGACAGATGCCCTTCGACTTGGTACTCATGATGGTATCCCTACAGAGGACGCACAGCGATTCGGGTGGATCGGCACTTAGGGCAATAATTGGGTGTGCCAAAGCCTGCGCGGCTCTTCCATTTGTTGCCACAGACAGGCTTTTTGGGATCAAGGCATTCAGCCCAGTACACTTGATCTTTCTTTGCGGTAGCCATGAAACGTCTCCAGTTCGTCAGTGCAGATGAGCCTAGGAGAGATATTGCACAATGTATACTGGCGAATCTCTATAAAAAACCTGTTAATAATCAATGCATTATAAGCATGTATATTTATACATGTTTATAATGCATTGATTATTAATGAAAAAAACTTCGCATTGTGTATTCGGGCCGTGCATTCAAAATGCCATTATGTGATACGCATCACAAAATCTTTGGCGTTTGGATGTAAATCCGGACATCGAAGGCTGAAGCAATTGAAGCGAGTTCCGGCTGATTGCGTCCCATCGTGAAGGACGGCAACCGACCCAAAGCAGACGTCGAACACCAAAATTTTTGCCGTTTAAAAATCGATTTTGCATCGTGCTTCAGCGGCCTGTATTCGTAATGTAAGACCAGACTCGAAGCACATGACAAGATGATGATCTGGTTGGATGTGATCTGTCAGGTAAAAGGCCTGTGTCTCTGCGTTGGACTCCACGGCTCCGATCGAATGAATAACACTATCGTCGCCATCGATTGGGTAATCATCCCGCCCACTTGATGAAAAGTAATCGACCTCATGGAAGCTGATAGTAATCTTGTGTGCTTCTTCGGTCGGCACCCAGGCTTCAGTCCGTCGAGTAAAGATGAGTACAGCCGACCTATCCACGATGTCGTAATTATGGTGCTGGCGTGGTAGAAGTTATGAAGGTCATACGCACGGTTTTGAATCTCAACCTCAATATGCCCGAATTCGAAACCATGAAATTGCATGGGTAAGCCCTAATGATCTAACGGCAGGCGTGTATCGTACGGCATCGTCGCAATGACTGCTTTTGGCCGATAGCGGTAATGAGCGGCAACAATTAGCCAGAAAATAACTTGGGGTCTGTCCCCAGTTGGAGGGTGGGCCATATTCATGATCAAGCGCAGCCCTGGTTATCGCAGAACTGTCGTCCTTACCCTGAGCACAATGCGGCCTGTTTATCAACGAAATCGATTATCGATAAACAGGCGTCTATTCGCCGCCGGCTCTCCAATCTCTTCGAGCATCGTGGTGGTTCTTCAAGCTGCCTTGAGTGAATTGATCACGACAACGATGGCGAGGACGACGTCCTTGCCAGATAATCAAATTTCCGGCCTGATAATGATTTATATAACGGCCCCGACAAATGAGGTTTTTTCTGATGGCAAATGCGCGGCCGCGTCCAGCGGTAAATGGTGTGGCTTCGGCTGACCGGGTCTTGACCGTGCTCACGGCTTTCCAAGTTGGTGATACAGCATTGAGCCTGGTGCAACTGGTTGAACGTACCGGGCTCATCAAGAGCACAGTCATGCGCTTGATGGTCTCGCTGGAAAATCATGGGTTGATCAACCGAATGGCTGATGGCCGTTACCAGTTGGCCAGCGAAGTCATGAGGCTTAATGCTGTTTACCAAGACGCGCTTGACCTTGAGCGTCATGTGATGCCGCGTCTCCAGTATCTTTCTGAACAGTCCGGTGAAACCGCATCATTTTACGTTCGACACGGTGCCTATCGGATGTGTCAGTACCGGGTGAACTCTCCACATCGGCTGCGACTTAACCTTCAACCAGGTGATATGCGTCCGATGGACGAAGCAGCAGGAGCTCAAGCGTTGCGAGCACCGTTCCAAGTGGGTATCGCGCTGGAAAAACCGTACTACTCTCGCGGTGCAACGGATCCCCATGCCGCTTCCATAGCACTGCCAATTTATGGTGCTCAAAAAGAGTTGATGGGCGCGCTGGTTGTTTCCGGGCCTGCGAGTCGATTGACTGAAGAGGCAGCCGACAGCATAAGGGCGACCTTTTTCGATACTGCGCGTGATCTGATGCGCAGCCTTGGCTTCAAGCCAGCGGACGAAACGCCCGCCAGCAACCCATTAGAAACCGTAAAGTGATACAGGGTTGTCGCGAAGGATCAAAATGCGTTTGTTCTCCTCCGGAGCCCAGACCGCAAGCAAATCCAGCAGGGCAGCGTCGTCCGGTTTTCGATCGGCTGCCAGCGTGGGATGCGGCCAGTCGCTTCCCCACAGGACTCGTTCGGCAGTCCTGCTGATCAGCGCGCTTCCAACCTGGCCCGCATCATCGTAGGTAGGCTCGCCTACCTTTGACCGCAGGTAAGGCGCTGATAGTTTGACCCAGGTTTTGCCGTTATCCATGAGGCGGGACAACGACGCGAAGGCCTCTGATTTCAACCCTTCCGGTTGCGGCACATGCCCCATATGATCAATCACCACCCGTGACGGCACTTTTGCCAGGCGCTGCTCTATCTCCACCAGGAAAGGCCCGGGTGCAACTTGCACATTCCAACCCAGCGCGTCGACTCGGGCGGCCAGCCGTTCAAGGTCATCCAATGCTGTGTTGCCCACACTCATATTGAAGCGAATGCCGCGTACCCCTGCATCATGCAGTTCGGCCAGTTCTTGATCGCTTATTGAACCATCGACAACGGCGACCCCTCGCGCATCACCACGACTGCGCAATAGCCCATCCAGCAGGATACGATTATCCGTGCCATAAGTGGATGGCGTGACGATCACCATTCGTGACATGCCAATGCGTTTTTGCAGTTGTCGGTAGTCTTCCAGCGATGCATCGGGCGGAAACAAGGTGGCAGTTGGGGCGGGAGGGCAGTGGTGATCGTATATATGCATATGACAATCCACACTGCCGGCCGGAGGTATCAGCCTTGCGACTGAGTCACCTTGGCTGTAGGCCACTTTGGCGAAGGCTTTCAAGGAGGCGAGGGCAGCCAGTGTCCCTCCCGCTTGCATGAAACTGCGTCGAGACAGAGCCATCATGATTTCTCTTTGCTGTTGTTCGAATAGAACAATGCCCATGTTCCACCAGGGGGAAATGGGCATGGTTTTCAGGTCAGACGTCTTTATTTGACGCTGACTGCCAGATCACCCTGTTCACGCTGACGTTTGCGACCGATCACCAGAACCATGAAGCCGGCTAGTGTGCACAGCGCTGCAAGAGGCATCAGCGCCAATGCATAGCTGCCCGTTGCATCATGGATCGCGCCGTAGGCGTTCACCATTAGTCCGCCACCGATCAGGTTGGCCATGGCGCCAACAGCTGCCAGCCCTGCAGCTGCTGTAGACGACGACAACCAGCCAGACACCAGTGCCCAGAACGGCCCCTTCATCGAATAGGCTCCCACCAAAACCATGGTCAGCATGACGATCGTGGCTGGCAAAGATGAAGCGAACAGGGTCATGAGCAGGCCTGCCGCAATCAGCAACAAAGTCATTGCCGTGTGCCAACGACGCTCGCCTGTGCGATCAGAGCTGCGCCCCCAAAGAATCATCAGCACCGACGCAACGCCGTACGGGATAGCGTTGACCAGGCCGATCTCCATAGAGTTGAGACCGAAGGTTTTGAGCAGCTGAGGCGCCCACACACTCATGGTGCTGCCGGCTGCAGAGGCTCCGGAGTAGATGAGTGCCAGCACCCAGATATCCTTGTGGCGCAACAGCTTCCACAACGAGATATGGCCGATGGCGGTTTTCTTTGCCGACTCCTCAGCCAAGCAGCGGGTCAGCCAGTTGCGCTGTTCATCGGTCAGCCATTTGGCATGCTCGGGACGATCAGTGAGTACGAACAGGCAAGCAATGCCCAACATCACGGCCGGGATCCCTTCAATGATGAACAGCCAGTGCCAGCCGCGCATGCCCATCCACCCATCAAGGCTGAGCAGAAGCCCGGAAAGCGGAGAACCGATGAAGTTGGCCGCAGGAATGGCCACCATGAAGAGTGCGACCATGCGGGCGCGATAAGCCGACGGCAACCAGTAGGTGAGGTACAAAAGCACGCCCGGGAAAAAACCGGCCTCCGCCGCACCCAGCAGAAAACGCATGACGTAGAGAGAGTTGGCCCCTGTGACGAAAGCGGTGCCCGCCGAAATGATGCCCCAGGTAATCATGATTCTCGCGATCCAGATCCGGGCACCAAATTTTTGCATGGCCAGATTGCTGGGTACTTCCACAAGAAAGTAGGCAAAGAAAAACAGGCTGCTGGCAAAACCGAACACTTTTGCAGTCAGGCCTAGGTCTTCGTTCATCTGCAGCGACGCCATGCCAATGTTGCCGCGGTCAATGATCGCGATCAGATAGCAGATGATCAAAAAGGGCAGCAAACGCCAGGCAACCCGATGCATCGTTTTGCGTTCGAGTTCGCTCACGGTGGAAGCGGTGGAAGTCATAAGGCTCTCCATTTGTTTTTTTTGTGGAGTGTCGCGTTACGGATGGGCCCCTTCTTGCTGCAAAGGAGCACGCAATCAGGCAATCAGCAGTTGAGTAGGTGTCGGTTGACCACGCAGCGTGGCTCCAATGGCTGACCTGCACAGACATCCAGGATCTGGCGCAACGCGACAACACCTACGCGATCACGGGCTTCCGAGGTGTTGGCGCCGACATGGGGAGTCGCCACCAGCGTAGGCAGGCCCCACAAAGGGCTATCTGCAGGTGGTGGCTCGGGATTGAAAGTATCCAGTCCGGCACCGGCAATTTTACGCTCGCTCAGTGCTTGCACTAGTGCCTGGGTATCGATCAGTTCGCCCCGTGCGGTATTGATAAGGATACTGCCCGGGCGCATGAGTTCGAGCTGTGCTGCCCCGATCAGATTGTGATTGGTCTCGGTCAGCGGGCAGTGCAGGCTGATGACATCGCTCTGCGCCAGTAAAAGATTGAAATCTTCTTCGCGTTCCACGTGCGCGCGCGCCGGCAGCTCTTTGAGGTAGGGGTCAAAGACCTTTACCTTCATACGCAGGGGCGCAACCAGATCCATCAGGATGCTGCCGATCGAGCCCAGCCCGACAAGGCCAAGTGTCTTACCAAACAACTCCACACCGTTTGCCTCGGCCTTGTCCCAATGACCGTCGCGCATGCGCGCATCCAGTAGCGCTGTTTGTCTCGCGACACTGAACATCAAAGCGAAGGCGTGCTCGGCCACTGACTGGGCATTGGCGCCAACGGCAATGCTGACCGGAATACCGCAAGCGGCAGCGGTTTCGATGTCGATGGTGTTGTAGCCGACGCCGTGTTTAGCGATCGCTTTCAAATTTTTCGAGGCTTTGATCATCGACCCGGTCAGTTGACCCTGGCGGACGATGATCGCATCAGGCTGCAGCTCACGAATGATGGCTTCCAGCTCTTCGGCCGGCAGATAGGGGGTGGTTGGAATAACCCGAACGCCGGAGGCGGCGGCCAGGTTCATGGCTTCCGGGGCAAGTTCAGGGCCGGTCAGCAGAACGGTCAGGGACATCGTCAGTACCTTATTTTTATCGTGGAGACAAACGCTGGCGCGTGCAGCGACTGCGATGTGATAACCCTATCATAACGAAACGCTGTTGCAATATTGTTGTTTGTGCGCTCGTCCGATCTTGTAATTTCAAATAAAAATCAGCGTTGCGCTTGATTAAATGAAATGCCATTCTAAAAAAACACATCAGCGACACTCGATGTGATCGAATAAAATCAAACTGAGGTATGTCACATGAGCATTGGATTTCAGGTGCTGGAGCGCGCACGCAAAGTCAGCGCAATATGGGTGGCACGCTATCGTGAGCTGCCGGTAGCCAACGTCAGCGACTCCATGAATCGAATGACGGCAGGCGGCTCTCGCCTGCGCCCCATGCACCGTGAAGGCGTGCTCGCGGGCCCCGCCGTGACTGTCAAGGCGCGTCCGGGTGACAACCTGATGCTGCATTACGCAATCGATATCGCTGAACCTGGCGATGTGATTGTGGTGGATGCGGGTGGCGATTTAACCAATGCGCTGATCGGTGAAATGATGGTCGCTTACGCGGTAAAACGCGGCATTGCCGGGATCGTCATCAATGGTGCCATTCGTGATGCAGCCAACATTGGCAGCGGTGACTTTCCGTTGTTTGCTGCCGGCGTATCGCATCGAGGCCCTTACAAGGATGGCCCTGGGGAGATCAACGTGCCGATTGCCATCGATGGTATGGTGATCGAACCAGGCGACCTGGTCATTGGTGATGAGGATGGCTTGCTGTGCATACCGTTTGACCATGTCGATGAAGTATTTGAACGTGCGACGGCGAAATACGCAGCCGAGCACAAACAGATGGAGCAAATTGCCCAAGGCAAAAACGATCGCTCTTGGGTATTGGAATCTCTGAAACAGAAAGGCTGCCAACTGCCGCTCTGATCCATGTGACTACCGCGCATCCAGCCCTGCGTTGCGCGGTAGACCTTGTGCCAAGAGTGTTGGGGCCTTTTAAGGAACGTACTCTTGTCCAACCCGCATTCTTCCCGCTCTAAACGTTGGCCTGCTCCGCTCAGAGCACTGGCCAGTCGAAATTTCCAGATCTATTTCGTGGGGCAGGGCATTTCGACGCTGGGCAAATGGGTGCAGCAGGTCGCTCTGGCCTGGCTGGCCTATCATTTGACCGGCTCAGCGGTGCTGCTCGGCCTGATCACTTTTCTCTCCCTCGCACCTCAACTTCTCATCGGACCGCTTGCGGGCGCCTGGATCGATCGTCATGACAAAAGACGGTTACTGATTGGCGTCCAGATAATGCTGATAGCCCAATCGCTCACACTCGCCGTCATGACCCAGTTTGGCTGGATAGATGGGACCTCCATCGCGTGCATGGCATTGCTGCTGGGGTTGCTGAATGCTGTAGAAACGCCGTTGCGGCAGGCGCTGATCGGTAGCTTCGTTGATGATCCGGCCGATTTGCCCAATGCGCTGGTGCTGAATGCCATGTTGATCAACGCGGCGAGGTTTGCAGGTCCGCCTCTGGCGGGCACTCTTATAGCGATGACCAGTGAAGCGGGTTGCTTTCTTCTGACGGCATTTGCCTATCTGGCCCTGATGTTCGGGCTGATCAAAGTCAGGGCGACGGCGTCACCCAAGGCGACCGGTTCGACCTCTCAGGTTTTCCGCGAAGGGCTGGCCTACCTCTGGCGTACGGTGAGCGTGCGGCAACTGATGATCAGCGTGATCATGGTGAACCTTTTAGCGTCCTGCTATGCCTCGCTTTTACCCATTCTTGCCAAGAATGTTTATGCCGGTGATGCAAGAGTTCTCGGCTGGTTATGGGGTGCCGCCGGCGCCGGTGCCTTCGTCGCGACCCTGGTTTTAGCCTTCAATGGAACGCTGTCACGGTTGCGATACTTCATGGAAGGCGGCGCGCTTATGTGCGGCTTCGCACTGCTCGGCGTGTTCCTCGCCGCGAACCTTCCCTTGGCACTGACTGGCTTGGCGTTGCTCGGTTTCGGCATCACGCTGAGCAACGTCAGCACGAATATGCAACTACAGAGCGGTGCGCCAGGCGCGCTTCGGGGGCGAGTGGTCGCTTTCTATATCGCCATGCGATTCGGATTTGAAGCGGTAGGCGGGATGTTGGCAGGGTTGGTCGCAGCGCGATTTGGAGCGCCGGCCACGCTGAGTATTGCCGGAGGGATATTACTGCTCTATCTGATGGTCAGCATTGGCGGGCGCTTGCGAGCGCGCCGGCTGAAATCATGATTTGAGTGGGGAGGGCAGTTGCGCCCATTCTCGAGCAAGTTTTTTTACGGAGAAAGATCCACATGAACAGCTGGGTATCCTCGGCCAACGGCCATCCTGATTTTTCACTTGGCAACCTGCCATTCGGTGTATTCAGTGTTGCCGGCGGTGAACGCCGTACGGGTGTAGCAATCGGTGACCGGATATATGACCTTCAGGTCGCGTTACAGGCAGGCCTGTTCACCGGAATAGCCGAAGAGGTTGCCGCGTCGGCAGTGGGCGGCTCTCTCAACGGTTTTTTCGCGCGTTCGAGGCACGAGCGCGAAGCACTGCGTGATCGTCTGACGGCGCTGCTTGGTGAGGGCGCGGAGGATATTCAGGTACAACAGAGCCTCGGAGAAACCCTGTTGGTGCCGGCCGCAAACTGCCAGTTGCACGTTCCGGCCCGTATTCAGGACTACACCGATTTCTACGTTGGCATCCATCACGCCGAGAACGTGGGCAAGCTGTTTCGACCTGACAGCCCGCTGATGCCCAACTACAAACACGTACCCATCGGTTACCACGGCCGTGCTTCGACCGTTATTGCCTCTGGCCAAGCGTTCGTGCGCCCATCCGGGCAGATCAAACTCCCCGATAGCGAGCTGCCGATTTACTCGCCAAGCCGGCGCCTGGACTATGAGCTTGAAGTGGGGCTCTGGATTGGTTCCGGAAATGAGATGGGCGAGCCCATCGATATTCGTGATGCGCGCGAGCACATCGCCGGGTTATGCCTGCTCAATGACTGGTCGGCACGTGACATCCAGGCTTGGGAGTATCAGCCACTGGGACCTTTCCTGTCGAAAAGCTTCGCATCCACCATTTCACCTTGGGTTGTAATGGCTGAAGCATTGGAGCCATTTCGCTGCGCCCAGCCTTTAAGACCGGCGGGTGACCCTAGCCCATTGCCTTATTTGTATGACGAGGAAGACCAAAACAGCGGTGCCTTCGATATCAAGCTCGAAGTATTGATGCTCACTGCTCGAATGCGGGAGGAGGGCGCTGCTCCGTTCCGTCTCAGTCTCAGCAACACATTGAACATGTACTTCACATTCGCTCAGTTAGTTGCGCATCACACGGTGAACGGTTGCCAGCTCAATCCTGGTGACTTTTTCGGCACGGGGACGCTGTCAGGGCCAGGCCCGGAGTCGCTGGGTTCACTGCTTGAAATGACCGAGGGAGGCAAGCACCCGATTACACTGCCGAACGGTGAGACTCGCATTTTCCTGGAGGACGGCGACGAGATTATCTTCAAGGCACGCTGCGAGCGTGAGGGGGTTGGCTCGATCGGTTTCGGTGAGTGCAGGGCTATCGTCCTCCCGGCGAAAGAACCTCGCCTCTGATTGGGTGAATGTGCAAGAGCTCCGCGCAGTCAATGCCGAGTCCCTGGCATTTTTATTGATTGAAACTGCCAGGTCGCACGCGCTTCATGTTCACCAACCTCTAGAGCGTCGATCTTCAATCGTCGCAGCTGACTGACGGTGATGCCGGCTCGATTGCTCGGACAGCCTCGAAGGCTTGTTTACCTAGGCGGCAGGGGCGCGCGCTGGCCGCTGGTGCTCTCACGGCGTGAGCGCTGCGCCCCATGGCCAATTGGAACGCAGTGAGGCGTTTTGCCGACGATGAGCATCCGTACGTCCAGTCTTAATATGTAGGGTCGTGCAACCCGATTCCTTTCCGCAATTTATTTTGAAGTGCTGATTCCACTGCCTGGTAACGGAGAAGAAAAATATGTGATGCGGAAAAATAACGCCGTTAAGCTTATGATTTAAAAGCGGAAAATTGTGGACTTAAAATCCCCCGCTCGTAAGGGCGTGCCGGTTCGATTCCGGCTTCGGGCACCATCTTAAATCAAGGGTTTGCGGGCGAAAGCTGAGGCGAACCCTTGTTTGTTTCCGGATTGCCATTTTTAACTGGCTCCTCATCAATTCCTTGCGTTTCTGCGCGCAGAGACCGTTGGTCACTTCTCGATGCAACCAATCCTGCAAGCGTCTACGTTTGTGGCTTGGTCGAAGATATCAAAAGTCATTGAGTGAACATTTTAGCTTGACCCGGTGGCGTTGATATCAGGATGGATCTTGATCAAGGCGCGGTACATCGCTCAGGCGATGGGCATTCAGACGGCCTGTCTGTTACGCCAGACCCGCCATTTTTGACGTGTTAAGGAGAACACCGATGGCAATCAATCAAGTGCACGCAGCAACCGATAAAACCGCTCTCGTCGAAGCCGAGGTGTACCGTTGGTACAATCTCTTCTTTCCGTGGTCGCGCGGTATGTCTTCCCGGTCGGAGGGCGCCATCAAGCCTCTGTACGATGCGTTGGCGAATGACTTCCGTGTGGTACTCACCGATGGAGAGATCATGTGTCGGGCGGACTATTGGGAGCGACTTTGGGGCTTGTATGGCAAGCGTGCTGGAAGCCCTGAATCACACATCACCAACCTCTCGATCACAGCGCTTCCCGGGGACTGTTTCCTGGCCGTCTTCGACCTTGTCAAAGACGGCATTACCAAGAAGAAAGTCGATTCGGCGCTGATGCGCGTCGATCAGGCCTCGCCATCTGGAATTTCATGGGTTTATGTCCATGAAAGCGAGCACGAGAGGAGCCTGGCGTAAGTCACTTGGGTTGCACTCTCGTGGCTAAAAAGCCTGGATGTTTTTAACGGTGACGAAAAATCAGGCCCAGCCCCGCGCTGGGCTTTTTTGTACCTGCTGTTCGGCCAGAAAACAAAAAGCCCAGGCATACCCGGGCCAGTTGAGGGAACACATTCAGCGCGAATCAACCTCTTTTGCAGCCTGGGCGTTTGATCGTTCCTTGCGCCTGCGCAGCCAGCTGAAGAATGCATGTACCGGGTGTAAAAACGCAGCCAGTACGCACAGTAGCATGATGGTGAAAATGGCAATCAGCGGGAGGCTTTCGTGCGAGAACATGGTGGGGTACTCCTGTAGGCACTATGTTGGAACCTGCAGGCTAGACGCATTGAGCCATGCTTGCGATGAACGTATGTTCATCCTCGGGCGCTTGAACTGTGCTACGGAGGGCTCACCAAAATGATCGATTCCAGAGGTGCGCAAGCGCTGGCCTTCAGTAAAGGCCAGCGCTGTGCGTGGAGTGATTTCGCAGGTGTGTTATTAGCTGCGCTTGGGCAACTTCCAGTTCGGACGGATGAAGTGGCAGGTGTAGCCATTCGGTATCCGCTCCAGGTAGTCCTGGTGCTCAGGTTCCGCTTCCCAGAACGGCCCCGCCGGTTCGATTTCGGTGACTACTCGGCCCGGCCAGAGACCGGAAGCGTCAACGTCGGCGGCGGTATCCTCGGCGATGTCGCGTTGCTCTTCGCTGAGATAATAAATCGCCGAACGATAGCTGGGGCCAAGATCGTTGCCTTGACGGTTGGGCGTACTCGGATCGTGGATCTGGAAGAAGAACTCGAGGATCTGCCGGTAGCTGATCACCGCCGGGTCGAAGATGATTTCGATGGCTTCAGCGTGGTTGCCGTGGTTGCGGTAGGTGGCGTTCGGTACATCGCCGCCGCTGTAGCCGACTCGCGTCTGCAACACGCCGGGATAACGCCGCAGCAGGTCCTGCATGCCCCAGAAGCAGCCCCCGGCGAGAATCGCGGTTTCGGTTTGTCCGGTCATGATTTTTTGCCTCTCGGTGACTGTGGATACGGTTCTGGTTATGAGGGCACGTTGGCTATTTGCAAGCTTGACTCAGGGCTACGGGCTGCTCGAACCGGAGTTTTCAACAAAAAGCCCTGACGATAAGGCCAGGGCATTGATGGGTTCGAGCGGTGAATTCGTGGCAATTCACGTCGAGTGATGGACTAAAAACACGACATCAATCGGTTATACGAACGCTTGCCCGAAAAAGCCCCTTGGCAGGCGCTGCGGCCCAGCCAGCGCGGTCAGGCGTTCGATCCACTCCGAACGCCAGTTCGACGCGCCATGATCAGCCTTGGTGTGGCGCGCTGCGCGGCGTGCGGCATTGCGCTGGGTCTTGCGTGCTTCTTTGTAGGCGTCTGTGTTGCGGCAGCTGCGGCATTTGACGCGATTGAGTTCCAGGCTTGAGGCAAGGTTGTCGCCCTTGTGACCACAAGCCAGATGTCCGTCTGTTTTGAAATGGATAACCATGAACCGTCTCCTGGGTGACGTGTACAGGTTTTGACCGCCCACACCTCGGGGCGTTCGGTAGATCGGCCAGACGGTACGCCGGTTAGCTGTCGTTTATCGCGGTGCAGTCATCTGAAACGTGGCAGTGGCCGTTCGACCGGTTGTAGCGACGACAGGGTGCTGCGGATCAGCGGTGTGTCTTTTTCGATATCGTTCAGTCGGTCGCGGATGCGCAGCGCAGTCGGATGGCCGCCTTGATGGTCGACCCAGTCGGCGATTTCCTTGCAGGCCGCGGCAAGTCGCGCCTGACGAGAGTCGAGCAAGGTGAGGAGGGTGGTGATGGACTCTTTTTCGGACATGGAACACCTCCGTTCAGACAAACCGTTGAGAGGCAGCAAAAAGCCCGCGGGCTGCGAGCTCTCTGCCGTTGGGGCGCTGGTCCGTCAGCTGCTTTGAGTATAGACCCCGCCTGTCAATTGCATCAGCCGGCCGATTGTCGCGCCGGCAGCGGCGAGCTGGCCGCATTGAGCCGTCGGCATTCGCGTCGGGCATCTTCCTCAAGATCGTAGCCGTCGCCGATGAAGCCGCCGGTGCGGGTGTCGTTGATCCGAAACCAACTGCTGGCCTCAGCGGGTTCATGTTGGCTTTCCCCGGCGCGGCGGCCGTGAATGATGATCTTGTTGCAGCGCTTCACGACAAATATGTCTTCCATGGCGTCACCACAGCAAATAGGTGTCAGATCAACTATAGAAGCCTTGGCCAATCGTGCAAAAAATAGCCAGTCAGTTCGTCGGTTGCAGCCGCCACTCTGTGGCATGCCAATCCAGGTGGTGCGTCGGTTTCAACGCCTGTAGAAACTCAGTGTCGTGGGAAACCGCAACAATTGCGCCGGGAAACGTCTGCAATGCCTGCTCGAAAGCCTGAACCGATGCCAGATCCAGATGATTGCTCGGCTCATCGAGCAGCAACAATTGCGCAGGTGTCTTGCCCCACAAGGCCACCGCCAGCGCGGCTTTCAAACGTTCTCCACCGCTCAGTGAAGCGCTCGCTCGAGTGACCCGTTGCGCGTCCAGTTGCAGATGCGCCAGATGGCTGCGCAATTCGCTCTCACTCAACGGACTCTGCAGCGCGAGCAGTTGCTCGATGACGCTGAGACGGTCATCCAGCAGCTTCAGATGCTGGTCCAGATAAGCCGCAGGAACATGGGTGATGCATTCGCCGCTGGCGGGATGCAGTTGACCCGCGAGCAACCTGAGCAACGTCGATTTGCCGCAGCCATTCGGACCATTGACGGCGACGCGCAGGGGCCCGCTCAGCGTGACATTGAGCGGTTGCGCCGGCAACCATGGCACGCACGCATCAATCAGCGTACAGACTCTGCGCGCAGCAGGCACTGCGCTGCCGGGCAGGTTCATCAGCACCGCATCATCCGCGAGCACTTTGGCGTAGGCATCGCGCACCCGTGCATCAAGCTCCGATTTGCGCTGCTGATGACCATGACGCACCTGGCCCATGATCTGCCTCGCCGCACCTTTCAGGCCGGCGCGTTCGAAGCCCGAGACGTTGGCGGTTTTCGCATTGCGCAGTGAGCGGGCGGCATGCCGCTGGATGGTGTCGTGCTCGTTTTGCAAGCGCTGTTGCTCGCGCCGGCGCTCGGTTCGGCTTTGATCCAGCGTCGCTTGCGCCGCCGCCTGATGGATTTGTCGTTGCTGCTGGTAAGCGGAAAAATTGCCGCCGTACACCGTGACACCCAGCGGCGTCAGCTCGACAATACGCTGCATGCGCTCGAGCAATTGCCGGTCGTGACTGACGACGATCAATCCGCCGCGCCAGCGTTCCAGTTCGCTCATCAACCAGTCGCGGCCGGGGCCGTCGAGATGATTGGTCGGCTCATCCAGCACCAACAGGCGCGCCGGACTCAGAAACGCCCCGATCAAGGCCAGCCGTGCCTGCTGGCCACCGCTCAGCGGCAGGGTCAGATCCGTGGGAGCAATGTCCGGCAGACCGGCGTTATCCAGCGATTGGCGCAGACGTTCGGGCAGATCCCAGCGCTCGCCGAGGATGTCGAAATCTTCTGCTGCCGCCTCGCCACACTGCAGCCGTTGCAATGCGCGAAGGGCGGCGGCGGTGCCGGTGGCATCGGCCACGGTCAGCGCCGCATTGGCGGTGAATGTTTGCGCCACATAGGCCAATGGCACCGAGCAGGTGACGCTGCCGGCAGTTGGTTGCAAGTGCCCGGCGATCAGCTTGGCCAGCACGCTTTTACCGACGCCGTTGCGCCCGACGATGGCTGTGTGGGTGTGATCGAATTGCAGATTCAGGTCGTTGAAAATCGTCTCGCCATTAGCGAACTGAAAACTGGTTTGATTCAGGGAGACGAGGGCAGGCGTACGCGAGACGTGAGTCATCGGCACCTCCGAAAAATGTCGTGAAGACTGACAGGCGCCATTCAGCGCTTATCGCGATTACATTTTCAGAAGGCTTGATTGTTCACTTTCTGCGGTCGTCCTGAAGGGGGGAAAGGTGGCTAGCCTAGATCACCCATCCAGCGCGATCAAGGCGCGTCCATCATTTGCTCGAGAAACATCGCCAGCGCCACTTCCTCGGAGCGCAAGCCCTTGCGCACTCTCGGGCGTGGCAGTTCGGCCAGCGCACCGAGCAGGAAGCGCTCGACCACGGCTGGATGGATGTAGCACTTGCGGCACACCGCCGGGGTGTTGCCCAGCTGTTTGGACACGCTCTTGACCATCTCCACCACATGCCGTTTCGCCTCGGCTTCCGACTCCCATTGCAGTTCGCGTAATACCGCCAAAGCCAGTGCGCTGCCGGCCCAGGTGCGGTAATCCTTGGCGGTGAAGTCAGCGCCGGTGAGGGTTTGCAGGTAGCTGTTGACGTCATGGGAACTGACGGTGTGCCGCTCGCCGTTTTCGTCCAGATACTGAAACAGATTCTGTCCGGGGATTTCCAGGCAGCGCTTGATGATGCGCGCCAGGCGACGATCCTTGACGGTGATCTGGTGTTCGATACCGCTTTTGCCGCGAAACTGGAACAGGATCGCGCTGCCGTTGACCTCGACATGCCGGCTGCGCAGGGTGGTCAGGCCATAGGAGCGGTTGTCCCGCGCGTATTGGGTATTGCCGACACGAATCAATGTGGCGTCGAGCAGCGTGATGACCGTGGCCATGACTTTGTCGCGGCTGAAGCCGGGGGCGTCCAGCAAGCTTTCGAGCTGTTTGCGTAACTTCGGCAGCGCCAGGCCGAACTCACGCAAGCGCGAGTACTTGTCGGCATCACGCACCTCGCGCCAGCGCGGGTGATAGCGATACTGCTTGCGGCCCCGGGCATCGCGTCCGGTGGCCTGCAAATGGCCACGCGGATCGGCGCAGATCCACACGTCGGTGTAGGCCGGCGGCACTGCCAGCGAATTGATCCGTTTGATCTCATCAGGGTCGGTAATGCGCTGCCCGGCCGGATCGAAATAGGCGAACTTGCCACGCAGCTTTTTACGGGTGAGGCCGGGTTGGGTATCGTCGACGTAATGCAGGTCGGGCGGTAAGACGTCGGCTAGTGCGGTGTCGGGCATGGCGGTGTCCTTGGCGAATCGCTCTGTTACAGCGATTGACCGCGCGCCGTGGCCGTCGTGCCAACCAATTCAGGCCAGCACGGCGACGGCCTTGATCTGCGCCCATAAATGCTGGCCCGGGTGGATGCCGAGCTGATCCCGGGAAAACCGCGTGATCCGCGCCAACAGCGGTGTGCCGCCGGCATCCAGACGAATCAGCACATGCGCGGCATTGTCCGCCGCCAGCTCGCTGACCACGGTCACCGGCAAGCGATTGAGGATGCTGCTGGCCTCGCTGTTGTGCAGGGCCAGACTGATGTCGCGGGCGTGCACCTTGCAGCGCAGAGCCTGACCGACCGCCATCGGCGCGTGAGTCACCCGGATGTTCATGGCAGTCGCCGGCAATTGCAGACTCAGCAACTGGTACTCGGCATCGTAGGCGCTGACCTGGCCTTCGATGATTACACCAGCGTCATCGCCCAACGCCATTGGCAGGTCAAGGCGCGCGAGGGTTTCGCCAATCGGGCCGCTGGCCAGGGCCTTGCCGTCGCTGAGCAGCACCAGATGATCGGCCAGGCGGGCCACCTCGTCCTGCGCGTGGCTGACGTAAAGCACCGGGATGTCCAGCTCGTCGTGCAGACGTTGCAGGTACGGCAGGATTTCGTTTTTACGCTGACTGTCGAGGGCGGCCAGCGGTTCATCCATCAGCAGCAGTTTCGGGCTGGTCAGCAACGCGCGGGCGATGCCGACACGTTGGCGCTCGCCGCCGGACAGATGCTGCGGATGACGCTCCAGCAAATGACCGATGCTCAGCAGTTCGGTGGCTTGCGCCATGTCGACCCGGCGCTGGGCCTTGGCAATGCGCTTGAGACCGAACTGCAGGTTGGCCAGCACCGACAGATGCGGGAACAGGCTGGCTTCCTGGAACACGTAACCCAGCGCACGTTTGTGCGGCGGGACAAAAATCCGCCGTTCGCTGTCCTGCCAGACTTCGTCGTTGATCTTTATAAAGCCCTGCTCGGCTCGCTCAAGCCCGGCGATACAGCGCAGGCAAGTGGTTTTGCCCGATCCGGAATGGCCATACAGCGCAGTCACGCCACGCCCCGGCAAGTGCAGATCGACATCCAGGCTGAAACCCGGATAAGTGATTTTCAGACGTGCATCAATCATCGATCAGCTCCAGCCCGCGCGGGTCTTGCGGCTGGAGTAGAGCACCAGCAACACCAGAAACGAGAACACCAGCATCGCCCCGGCCAGCCAATGGGCCTGGGCATATTCCATCGCCTCGACATGGTCGTAGATTTGCACCGAGACCACGCGGGTCTTGTCGGGAATGTTGCCGCCGATCATCAGCACCACGCCGAATTCACCAACGGTATGCGCGAAACCGAGGATCGCCGCCGTCACGAAACCGGGGCGGGCCAACGGCAGGATCACGCTGAAAAAAGTGTCCCAGGGATTGGCGCGCAAGGTTGCGGCCACTTCCAGTGGGCGGGTGCCGATGGCAGAGAACGCGTTCTGCAACGGTTGCACCACAAACGGCATGGAATAGATCACCGAACCGATCACCAGCCCGGTAAAACTGAAGGTCAGAGTGCCCAGACCCAGCCATTGCGTGAAGTGGCCGAGAAAGCCATTGGGCCCCATCGCCAGCAGCAGATAAAAGCCGATCACGGTCGGCGGCAGTACGAGGGGCAGGGCGACGATTGCGCCGATGGGGCCACGCAGCCAGGAACAGCTGCGCGACAACCACAGGGCAATCGGCGTGCCGACGACCAGCAGGATAGCGGTGGTCAGGGACGCCAGTTTCAGGGTCAGCCAGATCGCCGCGAAGTCGGCACTTGTCAGCGACATTTAGAGCTGGTAACCGTAGGACTTGATCACCGCAGCGGCTTTCGGGCCTTTGAGGTATTCAACCAGCGCTTTGGCGGCGGCGCTGTCCTTGCCTTTGTTGAGAATCACCGCGTCCTGTTTGATCGGGTCGTGCATGTCGGCCGGAACGATCCACGCCGAACCGCTGGTGACCTTGCCGTCCTTGTAGATCTGCGACAGTGCGACAAAACCCAGTTCGGCGTTGCCGGTGGACACGAACTGGTAGGCCTGGGTGATGTTCTGGCCTTCGACGATCTTCGCCTTGGTCGCCTCAGTCAGATTGAGTTTTTCCAGCATTTGAGTAGCGGCCAGACCGTATGGCGCGGCTTTCGGATTGGCGATGGACAGGTGCTGGTATTCATTCTTCTTCAGGACTTCACCTTTGGCGTCGACATAACCATCTTTCGCCGACCACAGGGCCAGGGTGCCGATGGCGTAGGTGAAGCGCGAACCCTTGACGGTGTCGCCTTCTTTTTCCAGTTTTTCCGGCGTGGTGTCGTCCGCCGAGAGGAACACTTCGAACGGCGCGCCGTTTTTGATCTGGGTATAGAACTGACCGGTGGCACCGTAGGCGGCGACCAGTTTGTGCCCGGTGTCTTTTTCGAAATCGGCAGCAATTGCCTGGATCGGCGCGGTGAAGTTGGCGGCAACCGCCACTTGCACTTCATCAGCCTGAGCGACACCGAAGGCGAATACCGAAAGCAGGGTGGCCAGGCAGGCTGGGGCAAAACGTGGGGCACGAATGGTCATGTAACAGCTCCGTTATGGGCGAGTGCAGAGGGCAGTTATTGTTGGAGGTGGACTGCACCGATGCGAAGGGTGGAACGCTATATAGCGAAATATATAGCGAAATGCCGCTAAACAGGAAGTGCTGGTGAACACAGGGTGAGGTGGTGCCAGGTCTCACCCTGCGCCGGATCAGCGGCGGAGCAGTTTTGCCAGAGCGCCATCCGCCAGTTGCCGGGTCAGATCAGCGCTGTTCAGCTCTTCGCCCAATGGGAACGCCTGACCGGCCCAGAGGTTGCTGAACTGCGCTTCACTTTTGGCACGCAACGGCATCAGCGCCCCGCCCGCCAGCGGGAACGCCGGAGCTTTCGGTGACATCGGGCCGATTTCGCGCATCACCCGATTGAGAATGCCGCGAGCCGGGCGACCGGTGAACAGGTTGGTAATCGCGGTTTCGCTTTCCTTGGCGCTGCGCAACGCTTGGTGATGGGAGGCGCTGACTTTCGCTTCTGGGGTGAACAGATACGCGGTGCCGACCTGCACCGCTGACGCACCGAGTACCAATGCTGCGGCGACACCGCGTGCATCGGCAATGGCGCCGGCAGCGATCACCGGCACCTTGACCGCATCGACGATCTGCGGCACCAGCGCAAAGGTGCCGACCTGACTGCTCAAATCATCGCTGAGAAACATCCCGCGATGCCCGCCAGCCTCGTAACCCATGGCGATGATCGCGTCGCAACCGTTTTGCTCAAGCCATACCGCTTCATCGACAGTGGTGGCGGACGAGAGGATTTTCGCACCCGTGGCCTTGACCCGATCCAGCAGGGATTTTTCCGGCAGACCAAAGTGAAAGCTCACCACCTCAGGACGAAACTCTTCGAGCACGGCGCACGCTGCCGCATCGAATGGCGCGCGGTTGGAAACCGGTGTCGGTGCGTCGAAATCGACGCCCAATTCGCGGTAGTAAGGCTCCAGCAGGTTTTTCCAGTCTTGCGCGCGCTGTTCATCGGCGGCCGGTGGCTGGTGGCAGAAGAAATTGACGTTGAACGGTTTGCGGGTGTGCTCGCGAATGGTCTTCAGCTCTTCGCGCAACTGCTCGATGCTCAGCATTGCGGCAGGCATCGAACCCAAGCCGCCGGCGTTGCACACGGCGATCACCATTGCCGAAGTCGTGGCGCCGGCCATCGGGGCCTGAATGATCGGCAGCTCGATGCCGAGCAGGTCAAGAATGCGAGTGTCAGGCCATTGGCTCATGAAAGCGGTTCTCCGAACGATGAAACGGGGCAGGGACGGCAGAGCCGGTTTTTTAACAGCAAAACCGGACTCGGGGCCAGTCTGAATTTTCAATGCAGCCATCAGCGGCGATGAAAACCGCCGCCCCCGCCGCCCCCAAATGAGCGGTTCATGACTTGCGAGGAGTTGTGAAAGTTGTTGGTGCGCTGGTTGCCGAAGTTGCGCGCAGCAGACTCGCGATTGAGGTTCTGCAGTTGCGCATTGTTGTTGACCGGCGCCGTGCGGGCCGGGCTGCCCTTGACCATCGATTGCCAGCCGTTGTCGGTTTTCTTGTAGACGTTGCCGTCGCGCCCGGCATAGACGTTGTCGCCAACCCGTGCGGCGCCGCCGTTGCGGCCTTTCATGCCGGCATACTGCGTGGTCTTGTCGGTGTTGGGGTTGTACACCGCGCCACGATTGGCGGTGACCTGGGTGCCGGTGCGAGCATTACCTGCGGTGACCCGGCCACCGGCGATGGCGCCACCATTCGGCCCGACCACTTCACCGCTGCGTCCAGCCGCGTAGTTGCCAGTGTAGGCGTTGTGCACCGCGCCGCGTTGGCCTGCCGCCGCAATGCCGGTGCGCGAGTTATAGGACGAGCCAACCTGACCGGCCCAGCGATTGCCGGTCCAGGCGTTGTAGCCGGCGCCATAGCGGCTGACGGTCGCGCGATCCCCCCACTGCCGATAAATGTTGCCGGTGGTGCCTGCCCAGCCACCGGGCCCCCAGGCCACAGCACCGCCACGATAGCCATAAGCGGCGCCGCCCCAGGCCAGTGGCGCGGGGTACAGGCGCGGGCCCCAGGCGTAACCCCAGCCATAATTGCCCCACCATGGATAAGCGCCCCAGCCCCAACCCATCGCCACGGTGTTGCCGCCCCAGCTCCAGCCGAAGCCGAAACCGAAGGTCCAGCCTGTCCACGGCGTATAGCGCATGGCGACGCCGAAACCGTAGGTCACCGGCGGCCCGTACCAGACGCTTCCGACCCACGGCGTGTACGGATAACCGGTGCCGTAGACCACCACGCCGGTGGCCGGGTCCAGCGTCGAACCCTGATAACCCGGGGTGTAGCCGACCACCACGGTGTCGCCGCTGGACTCATAGACTTTGACGTAGGTGAGGTAATGCATCGGCGAACTCGGCGGGATCGAATAGATCACCGCCGGCACCGAACTGGCGACGCTCCATGGTCCGTTCACCGAGGTGGCGCTGAACCAGATACCGTTTTCCACCGCATACCAGTTGTCGTTGTCGACACGAATAATCGGCGTCGCGCTGTTGACCACGTATTGCAGCGGCGTGCTGTTGATTGCCTTCAACTGTGGCTCGCCATCGAACTGCGGTGCGGTCATTTTCACTGCGCTTTTCTTGATCGACGAGGTTTGCGGGATGGTCGCCGCGATCGCGGCTTCCTTGGCCTGCGGTGTGCCGGCGACCGAAGCCTTGACGTTCTCTTTCGGGCTGTCATCCGGGATGTTGGCGAAATCTGCCGGCAGTTTGTCCGCTGGGGTAAACGTCCATGGGCCGCGCATGTCGGCAGCGCGAAACCAGCGCCCGGAGATCAGCACGTAACTGTTCTGGTCACCGATTTCCTTGAAGATGTGCCCGGTGGTGTTGCTCACGTAGAGCAGGCTGGTGCCCTGAATCGGTAGCCACTGCGCTGCGCCGTCGGTGACGATCAGCTCGGTGGGCGTGGTGGCGATGAAGATTTTCGGCTGCGGCGGTCTGGCCAGATTTGGCACCTTGTCTTTCGGATCACTCTGCCCGGTCAGCAAATCGACCTGACGGCTCTGGATCGCCGCCTGTTTGGCCTTCTCCAGATCGGCTGGCGGCGAGGTCAGACGGGTGTATTCGCCGCTGAGGCTGTCAGCGACCATCCAGCCATCGAACACGTGCAGGTAGTGCTTGCCCTCGGCGTCCTTGAGCAATAGCGGGCGGGTGTTGATCACCCGTTGCAGCGCGGTGCCATCGACCGCCCGGTACACGGCGTCGCCATCGATGTAGACGAGCAGTGCGGGAACGTCGGAACTGATGATCGCCGGCGGGGTGTTTTGCAGTGGCGCGCTGTCGGCTTTCTGCTCGGCCGACAGTACGCCGACGGCGGCTTCAAGTTGATCGAGGGAGATGGTTTTCTTGCGACTTTCGGCATCTTTCTGCAGCGCGCCGAGCCAGACGTCGGCCTGACTGGCGTCGGCAGGGAAGTCGGCCTTGATGATCTTGTATTGATCCAGTGCGACCCAGCGCGTGGCCTTGTCGACCAGCGTGTGCGCGCTGAACTGGACGATGCCGAAGGTGGGTTTGCCGTCGGCGCCGGTGGCTTCGACGGCAGCCCGGGCATTGAGGGTGTAGCCATCCCAGCTGTCGAGTTGCGGCTGGTACACGGTCAGTTTGGCCTTGTCGCTGGTGATCACTTGCGGCCACGTCGGCGCGCTCGGGGCAGCGTCGGCAGCAGCAGGTTTGCTGGCGGTAGCCGGGGCAGCCCAAGTGTTGCCAACCGTCAGCAGGCACAGCATCAGTATCGCAAGCAACGAGCGCGGGTAAGACATTGTCAGCTCCATCGACAGGGCCGCTTTCAGCAGGATGGCAGCGAAAGCACGACCGTCGAAAAAGCATAGCCGCCCGCTTCACAATTACCGGGCGGATTTGCGAATTGGCGCAAAGTCGGGTGGGGCAATGTGTTGCTTTGTGTTATTCCAGGGCACGAGTATTTGAATCCATTGATTGAGAGGCAGCCATGTTCAACGGCATTTTGATCGACAAAGACGACAGCGGATATCGCGCCAGCCTGCAGCAGATCAACGAAGCGCAGTTGCCTGAAGGCGACGTGACGGTGAAGGTCGCGTACAGCACGCTGAACTTCAAGGACGGTCTGGCGATTACTGGCAGCAGCCCTGTGGTGCGCAAGTTTCCGATGGTACCGGGGATCGACTTGGCGGGCACGGTCGAGGTCAGTTCGCATCCCGATTACCAGGTCGGTGATCAGGTGCTGCTCAACGGCTGGGGCGTGGGCGAGAGTCACTGGGGCGGGCTGGCGCAAAAGGCGCGGCTCAATGGCGACTGGCTGATTCCGTTGCCCAAAGGCTTTACCGCGGCGCAAGCCATGGCCATTGGTACCGCCGGCTACACGGCGATGCTGTGCATTCTGGCGCTGGAGCGTAACGGCGTGTCCCCGGATCAGGGCGAAGTGCTGGTGACCGGCGCCAATGGCGGGGTGGGCAGTTTCGCCATCGCCTTGCTAAGCAAGCTCGGTTATCGCGTGGTGGCGTCCACGGGCCGGGTGTCCGAGCATGAGTACCTGAAACAACTGGGCGCCAGTGAGATCATCGACCGCGCAACCTTGTCCGAGCCGGGCAGACCGTTGGCCAAGGAACGTTGGGCCGGGGTGATCGATTCGGTCGGCAGTCACACCCTGGCCAACGCTTGCGCCAGTACCCGCGCCGAGGGCACCGTCGCTGCCTGCGGTCTGGCTCAGGGCATGGATTTTCCGGCGTCGGTGGCGCCGTTCATTTTGCGCGGCGTGACGCTGGCGGGGATCAACAGCGTAACTCAGCCCAAGGCGCGGCGGATCGAGGCTTGGGCGCGTCTGGCCAAGGATCTGGACTTCGCCCTGTTGCCTTTGATCAGCCATGAAATCGCCCTCAGCGAAGCCATCGACGCGGCGCCGAAGTTGCTAGCCGGACAGCTTCGCGGCAGGGTTGTGGTCGACGTCAATCGCTGACAGAGTAGGTGTCATTGCGGCCCTGTGTGGCCGCACTTCTATACAGGGAGCCGCAATTTCGATGGATTTGAAACGACAGCAAATCGACGCCTTCACCGTTGCTGGCCTGCAGGTTCGCACCACCAACGCCGCAGAGCACCAACCCGAAACCGCGAAAATCGGCCCGATGTGGGGCCGGTTTTTCGGCGAGGAGTTGGCCGAATCCATTCCCGGCAAGTCAGCCAATTCGCCGATTTATGGCGTGTATTCGGCTTACGAGTCGGATGCTTCGGGTGCGTTTGACGTTACCGCTGGCGTTGCCGTGAATGCTTCAGTCAAAGACTTTGAGTCCGTGCGGATCGAAGCGGGCGAGTATCTGGTGTTCGAAGCACAAGGGCAATTGCCTGATGCGGTCATCACGACCTGGGGGCGGATCTGGGAGTTCTTTGAGCAGAATCCACAGATTCAGCGCCGTTACGCCACGGACTACGAGGCCTATACCGGCCCCGAGTCAGTGGCGGTCTATATCGGCGTCCGCTAAGGCTGCGTTTCGCGGTCCAGCAATTGACGTTTACGCTCAACGCCCCAACGATACCCCGACAGATTGCCATCGCTGCGCACCACGCGATGGCAGGGGATTGCCACGGCCAGACGGTTGGCGCCGCAGGCCTGCGCCACGGCGCGCATGGAGGTCGGCGCGCCAATGCGCTGGGCGATTTCGGCGTAACTGGCGGTGCGACCCACTGGAATCTCCCGCAACGCCTGCCACACCCGTTCCTGAAACGCTGTGCCACGCACATCCAGTGGCAAGTCGAGGCCCAGCGCTGGCGCTTCGATGAAACCCACCACCTTGGCAATCAACTGCTCGAAGCCGGCATCGGCGCCAATCAGGTTGGCCTGACGGAACTGATCCTGCAGATCGCACACCAGTTGATGCGGATCGTCGCCCAACAGAATCGCGCACACGCCGCGCTCACTCTGCGCCACCAGAATTGCCCCGAGCGAACATTGGCCAACCGCAAAATGAATGTCGTTGTTGCGTCCCGCAGCGCGGTAGTCGCCGGGCTTCATGCCCAGTACCTTGTCGGCTGCCTCATAAAAGCGGCTGTTGGAATTGAAACCCGCGTCGTACAGCGCATCGGTCACCGTGCCGCCATCCGCGAGCCGTTCACGCACCCGGCGCGAACGATGCGCCGCCGCGTAACCCTTTGGTGTCAGGCCGGTTGCGGCCTTGAACACCCGATGAAAATGGAAAGGACTGAGGCCGGCGGTTTCGGCGAGTTCATTGAGTGCGGGCACTGTTTCACTCGACTCGATCTGCCGACAGGCCATCGCCACGGTCGCGGCGTGCTGGCTGGCGACGTCAGTCTGATCTTTGCTTGTGCGTTTGCTTGGGCGGTAGCCCGCCGCTTCGGCAGCTTCGGCGCTGTCGAAAAATTCGACATTTTGCGGTTTGGGCAAACGTGAAAGGCTGCTGGGGCGGCAGTAGATGCCGGTGGTTTTCACCGCATAGACAAACTGCCCGTCGGCCTGTGGGTCCCGTGCAACGACGGCGGCCCAGCGTGGATCGGTTTCAACGTTGATGAGGGGTGAAAGCTTTTTCATGGCGAGTAGTCCGTTGACCTGTTTGATTCAGGTTAACCAGCGGCAATGTTGGTAACACTCCGGGCCTTGCGGTCAAACTTTTCAGATCACCCGGCGACACGCAAGGTCAGGTTGATCCGGCGTTCGCCCAACTGCGGATGCCGCCCGGGTTTGATCGGCAGCACGCCGTGAAAGCGCAAGCGATCAACCCCGCCCCAGATCACCATGTCGCCATGCAGCAGAGGAATGCGCTGGCTTTTGTCGCTACGGGCAAAACCACCGAACAGGAACATCGCCGGCAACCCCAATGACAGCGAAACGATGGGCGCCGCGTAGGCATTTTCGTCTTTGTCCTGATGCAAAGACATTTTCGCGCCGGGGACATATTGGTTGATCAGGCAGGAGTCTGGATGAAAGTCGGCAAATCCAGCGCGCTGTGCTGCTTTGCGCGCCAGTTCTGACAACACTTCTGGCATCGCCGGCCAGGGCTGGCCACTCAGCGGGTCGACGGTGCTGTAGCGATAACCGCTACGGTCGGTGATCCAGCCCAGGGTTCCGCAACTGCTGGTGCCCACCGACATGCTGAAACCGCCCGGGGTCATCATGTGGCGCAACGGTGCTACGGCGAGAATGGCTTCCAGCGCTGGCAACAGTTGATCGATCACCGGCAGGGCGAAGCCGCGCAACACCCACGATTGTTCGCCGATCTGCTCGGCGCGGGGTTGTTGCTCGGGTTCGTGGTCGGCGAACAGGTCGAAGGTGGTCGGGTGCATGGCGTTCATGATGCGTCGTGGAAGATGATGCCCAGAGTATGCCGATTTCCGCTGTGCAGGCGACTGACGCCGTGACGCATGGTCACTCGATAATCGCCGCGTGTGCCGCTGACCGGGCGCTGGTTGACCGCGAATATGACTGCGTCACCCTTGTGCAGAGCCACAACGTGCGGGCGCGACTGCATGCGTGGACGCTGCTCGGTCAGGACGAACTCGCCACCGGTAAAATCCTCTCCGGGCTGCGACAGAAGAATCGCCACTTGCAGTGGGAAAACCAGTTCTCCGTACAGATCCTGATGCAGGCAGTTGTAGTCCTGCGGACCGTATTGCAACAGCAAGGGTGTCGGCCGCAGCTGGCCGGCAGCCTGACAGCGCTGCACAAACTCGGAATGGGTTGCGGGAAAGCGTACAGGCACATTCATGCGTTCGTACCAGCGGTTGGCCAGTGGCACCAGGCGCGGGTAAAACGCAGTGCGCAGACGTTCGATGGCTGTCGGCAGGGGATAGCTGAAGTACTTGTATTCCCCGCGACCGAGACCGTGGCGGGCCATGATGACCTGTGAACGAAACGGTTCGGTCTGCGAATACAGGGCGCTCAAGCGTTCACAGGTTTGCGCCGACAGCAACGAGCGGACGATGGCATAGCCATATTGATCCAGATGCTGTTCGAGGCTTGCCCAATCGAGCGCATCCAGCCGAGACGGGGACATTGACATGCTGACTCCTGAACCCTTTGGTCGAGGCTGTCAGTCTGGGCAAATACCGGCGGCAGAACACTCCGCCGCTTGCGGTCGAATCCCGAGTGTTGCGTTACAGGGCTTTGCTCACGGCGATGTCGCTGATCACGTCTTCGGTGGTGCCATGGATTGCGTCCAGTGCGGCCTTGGCCTCTTCGACGGTGCCGTTTTCCAGTTGCGCGAACTCGAAACGGCGTTCACCGTTGAGCTTGTATTTGATGACGTATTTGGTCGTTTGGGCCACGGTCGTGCTTACCTTTGTGTCAGGGGCGACTCAGCTCAGTTTGGAGCTGGAGCGGCGGATGATCTTGATCGAGTGGGTCAGGGTCGGCTTGCGCGTGACGCTGATGGCGCGACGGTTGACGGTGTCGATGGTGATGTTCCAGAAACCGGTGCTCGGCGCGGTGATGCGTGCAGGAAACGTGTCGAAAGCGCCGCCGTGGTAGGTGTGGCGGCCGCCGTTCTTGAACGCGCGGAAGTTGGCGTCGTTCATCAAGCGGATGTTGCAGGTTTGCGAGCATTGGATGACGACGATGTCGTCTTCGTTGAGGTGCTCGCGCTGGTGAATGAATTTCATGGGCGCCTCCAGAAGGGCTTTTTCTACTAAATCAAAACGATAGCATGTGCGATTGGCGCAGTTTATCAGCCCGAACGGGTTATTATCCCGCCGTCGAGCGCTGCTTTGACAATTAAAAACAGTTATTCGCGATTCCATGCGGGTTTAATGGAGTAAGCCTCGGAGAAAAATGGCATTACTGCTGTCCGAGGGTCTTTATGGGAGGTATTTGTATGAAGTGGGGTGTGGTGTGTCTGCCGTTGATGTTGGTCGTGGGTGGTTGCGCGAGTGTTTCCGAAATCAACGAAACCTTGCCCACCATGAGCGTGATTTCCGGCAAGAAACCCCATGAGTATGCTCAGTGCCTGGCCGACAAGCTTGCCAACAGCCGAGGCGCGCTGCAGATGCAGCCGCACAAGGATGGCGTGCGAGTGATTGTTCCCGGGAAATTTTCCACCGGCGCGGCTGCGGTGTTTGATATCGAAGACCGTTCCGGCGGCAGCAGCATCAAGCTACATGAGCGGATGTCCAATGTGCCGGTTCGTCCCCGTGACGTGCAAAACGCCGCCAATGCCTGTATTTCCGGCTGATAGAATAGCGTCCATCAGCACCGATGCCGTCACAGTCTTGCTGTGGCGGCATTTTCATTTCTGGAGTCGCGCATGAAGCGAGAGCAAGTACGGGAACGGCATGCAGAGGGCCTTATCTCTGCCACGCATGTGATTCAAAATCCGGCGAACTCGGGCGAGTGGATCGTGTTTTTCAAGAAGAGCGCCGGTCGCAGCTATTTTCTGGTGGACGATAACGACGAAGTCGAATCCTTCGCCCGGCTCGACGACCTGATCGAGATCGTGCGCGGGCTCGGGATCAAGTTCGCCGAGATCCACATGTAGGGTCTATTTGCAGACCACCACCACACTGCGGTTCTTGTAGTTGCCGACGTCGACCCCCAGGGTTTTGTCACTCTCCTTGGGCGCCGGCGTGCCGTCGGTTCCGACGATGCGATAGCCGGTGCCGGCGCAGGAGGCGTCAGCCTTCTCGTAGCAGGTGGCCCAGGAGTTGGCTTCCCCGGAGCAGTCGATGCTCAAACCCTGTTCGCCGTTGTTCAGGTAGGTGGTTTCCGAGGTGGCACAGCCACCGAGGGCCAATACCGCGATCAGCGGCAGCATTCTGTTCATGTTCATAAGTGTGTCGTCTTCAGCGAGGGAGGGGCTAAACGCTCTGACAGCGCCAGCATGAAAAGGTTATAGCGATTGGCCACTTGTTTTCATCATGCTGTGAGCGGCCACAAAAAAGCCCTGCACAAGGGCAGGGCTCGGCGCGTGTCGCAACAGATCAGTCCTGATCTTTGCCACGGCGTTTGGACGACGCAGGGGTGTCGGTGAATACCGACGCTACATCAGTCGCCAGCTGCTCGCTGTCGAAAGGACCGGCGATGTGTTCGCCATTGGTCGTGGTCAGGTTCCACTTGCCGTCTTTCTTGTCGATCACATACCCGTTGATGATTTTTACCGCGGCCATCTATCTGTCTCGTTCGCTGGTTCAAAGGCGCCATGATACCGACAAATCCTCACATTGGGGGATGATGAGCGTATGGTGATGCAGCGTATTTGCGTGTTTGAGCTACTCTGTTTTCGCGGGTCGAAGTCGCCAACGGAACTATCGGCGAGAATATTTCTCTATGTTGGCATCGGTTAGCCAGTGCGGGGCATTGTAAGGTGCACGCCGCCTGATTAGACTGCGCCGAAACTCGTACACACAGCCCTTTCAAGGACTTATATGATCAAGAAATGCTTGTTCCCAGCAGCCGGTTACGGTACTCGCTTCCTGCCAGCGACTAAAGCCATGCCCAAAGAAATGCTGCCGGTGGTAAACAAGCCACTGATCCAGTACGGCGTTGAAGAAGCTCTGGACGCTGGCCTGACTGAAATCTCGATCGTGACCGGTCGTGGCAAGCGTGCTCTGGAAGACCACTTCGACATCAGCTATGAGCTGGAAAACCAGATCAAGGGCACCGACAAGGAGAAATACCTGGTCGGCATCCGCAAGCTGCTGGACGAGTGCTCGTTCTCCTACACCCGTCAGACCGAAATGAAAGGTCTGGGCCACGCGATCCTCACCGGTCGCCCGCTGATCGGTGACGAACCGTTCGCCGTGGTACTGGCGGACGACCTGTGCGTCAACCTCGAAGGCGACGGCGTACTGACCCAGATGGTCAAGCTGTACAAGCAGTTCCGCTGCTCGATCATCGCCATTCAGGAAGTCGATCCGCAGGAAACCAGCAAGTACGGCGTGATCGCCGGCGAGATGATCCGCGACGACATCTACCGCGTACACAGCATGGTCGAGAAGCCAAAGCCGGAAGACGCGCCGTCGAACCTCGCAATCATTGGTCGTTACATCCTGACCCCGGACATCTTCGATCTGATCGAGCAGACCGAGCCAGGCAAGGGTGGTGAAATCCAGATCACCGACGCCCTGATGAAGCAGGCCCAGAACGGCTGCGTCATGGCCTACAAGTTCAAGGGCAAGCGTTTTGACTGCGGTGGCGCCGAAGGCTACATCGAAGCGACCAACTTCTGCTTCGAGAACTTCTACAAGACCGGCAAGGCTTACTGATAGCGCCGGACCTGCATCGCGAAGGATGTGAAAGCACCCAAGTGAACGCATCCACAAACGCCCCGACTTGTTCGGGGCGTTTGTTTTTGTGCTGGAACAATCCTTGATCCTGGTGGTGCAATTTACTGGCGCCCTCTGAGCGCGCTGGCTGCTCTTTCAGGGCCGAGCATGCTGGCTGCTCCGATTTCCCTCAGGCGGTACAGTAGAGCCCCATAAAGCGGGCTTCCTGACCGCCCAAAACGAAAAAAGCTCCGTATCTTGCGATACGGAGCTTTTTCTTTATGCGTTACACCGGTTGCGATCTCTCGAAACCGATGCCTTCCGAGCGGTTACTGCTGCACGACATTCGCTGCGGCAGGGTCGACCTTTTTCGGCTTCATCAGGCTGAAGTCGATCAAGGCGCGCTGCTCGCGCTCGTACGGATTGCCGATCATCAGCGGACGTGGTTTGAAGCTGTCGCTGACCAGGCTCTTGCTGCGGTCCAGTTCATCGAAACTCAAACCGGCCATGTCCGCCCAGGTGTGGATCAGGTGCGAGCTGCTGTACGGTCGGCCCAGGTCGGCGGCGAAGTTCCAGTCGTGGTTCTCGCGCCATTTCGGCGACGCCCAGGCCATGAATGGAATGGTGTACATCGGCGCGGTCGGTTTGTTCTCGTTACGGCCGAGGGTGTTGTGGCCGGCGGAGTCGAACACGTCTTCACCGTGGTCGGAGAGGTACAGCAGGAAACCGTTCGGATCGGACTTGGCGTAGTCCTTGATCAGGCTGGACACCACGAAATCGTTGTACAGCACGGCGTTGTCGTAGCTGTTGTAGGTCGGCACCTGATCGTCACGTACGCCGGCCGGCACGCCGGTACGGTCCTGGAACTTGTCGAAGGTCGGCGGATAGCGGTACTGGTAGCTCATGTGAGTGCCGAGCAAGTGCACGACGATCAGCTTACGCTGCGCCGGGTCGGTCAGCGCTTTGTTGAACGGCTCGATCACGTCACCGTCGTACTGCGCGGCGTTCTGGTTGCGGTTGTTGTTCAGGTACACCTGCTCGTCGGCCTGCTCGGAGAAGGTCGTGAGCATAGTGTTGCGCTTGGTCATGGTCTGCTGGTTGGTGATCCAGAAGGTCTTGTAACCGGCCTGTTTCATCATGCTGACCAGCGACGGCGTGGACAGGTACAGATCAGGGTTCTCTTCGTCGGCGAAGGTCAGGACCTGCTGCAGCGCTTCAATGGTGTAAGGGCGCGGGGTGATGACGTTGTCGAATACCGCGAGCTGATCCTTGAGCTTGTCCAGTTCCGGGGTGGTCTTGCGTCCATAACCGTACAGGCTCATGCGCTGACGGTTGGTCGACTCGCCGATCACCAGCACCAGGGTCGACGGTTTATCGGCATCGGTCACCTTGAGGTTATGCAGCGGCGGCACTTTGCTGGTGCTGTGCAGCATGTCCTGCATGCCGGCCAGGGTGTCGAGGTAACGGTGGTAAGCCACCGCCATCTGCCAAGGCACGGCTGGCTCGATACGGTCTTCGAACTTCTCGAAACCGCCGGCGAAACTGCCGGTACGTTGGGTCTGTTTGATCAGCGGGTAGCCGACTACGGCGAAGACGATCGCGATCGCGGCCACGAACGCGCGGCCTCGGGGCATGTACACCGGGCGCAGGCGGGTCCACAGGAAGTAGGCGAAGGCGGTATGGGCGAGGAATGCCGGGATCATCCACCAGGCGAAGTACTGGGTCATGTATTCGCCGGCTTCAGAGATGTTCGACTCGAACATGATGAAGATGACGCTTTGCGAGAATTCCTGCTGATAGATGAAGAAATAACCCAGGCTGGCCATTGAGCAGGCCCACAGGACGATACCGATCAGCGCGGCCAGCAGTTTGGTGCGTTTGGGAAACGCCAGCATCGGGGCGAGCCACAGCGCGCTCATCACGAAGGCCTGACGGAAACCGCTGAAACCGGAGGTGCCGGTCAGTTGAATCAACAGTTGGGTGATGCCCGAGAAATACCAGAAGAAAGCGAACAGCCAGAGTACCCCGGCCCAGTCGAAACCTGTCGCAGTCGTTTTGCTGCGTTTGAACAATGCCATTCAGCACTCCAGCTCATCGTCACTAACCACCGTCGGAGCGCTACATCAAACCGACGAACGGAAGCCGCGCGCAAACGCACGGCCAGAATGGGCCGGAGTATCACCAAGGCAGTGTGAAAACTTCGTTAGTTGCTGATCAGGGGCAGGGGAGCATCATGTCGGGAACGACAGGCGCCGTTCCCGAAGCCGGCGGGGCAGGTCAGGCGTGCGGATGGCGCTGGACCACCGGCAGAGGTTTGGGCTGAGCGCCCTGGGTCAGCGAGCGCAGCTGCGCCAGCTCCTGCTTCAACTGGTCGCGCTCGTCTTTCAACTGACGCAATTCATCGCGACGGATCGTGACGTACAGGGTTTGTGGCGGCATTGCTGTGTGTACTGTGCCCATTGCTCACCTCGCAAATGGCGTGTCTCAACTGCAAATCGTCCCCGCGTCGGGGCTACTGACTTGCTATCGGCGCCAATTTTGATTTCTTTTGCCCGTGAATGGAACTTTTTTATTTTTCATGGTCGGTGTGTCTTCGGCAGGATTCGGGGCGTTATCAGTCTGGATCGGGCACAATGCCCGGAAACTTCATCGCAACGCTCTGGACTAACCTCCATCAGTCGCGTTGGGCTATAACCAATGACACACATTTATTTGTAGTAAGGAGCATCAGCACATGCAACTCGGGATTATTGGACTGGGCCGCATGGGCGGCAATATTGCGCGACGTCTGATGCTCAACGGTCACACCACCGTTGTTTACGACCGCAATACCGCTTTCATCGATAACCTGGTCGCCGAGGGCTCCACCGGCGTTGCCGACCTGCCCGCTCTGGTGGCAGGCCTGGCCAAGCCACGTGCCGTATGGGTCATGCTGCCGGCCGGCGCGCCGACCGAAGACACCATCAACACTCTGAGCGACTTGCTGGAAGCCGGTGACACCATCATCGACGGCGGCAACACCAACTATAAGGATGACATTCGCCGGGCGAAAACCCTGGCCGAGAAGGGCCTGCACTACATCGACGTCGGTACCTCCGGCGGCGTCTGGGGCCTGGAGCGCGGTTACTGCATGATGATCGGCGGCGACGCCGAGACCGTGCAGCGCCTTGACCCGCTGTTCGCTGCGCTGGCGCCGGGCATGGGCAACATTCCGCGCACCAAGGATCGCAAGTCCGAGGATCACCGCGCCGAGCACGGCTACATTCACGCCGGTCCTGCCGGTGCCGGGCACTTCGTGAAGATGATTCACAACGGCATCGAGTACGGCATGATGGCCGCGTTCGCCGAAGGCTTCGACATCCTCAAGACCAAGTCCAGCGAGCGTCTGCCGGAAGATCAGCGTTTCGACCTGAACGTGGCCGACATCGCCGAAGTCTGGCGCCGTGGCAGCGTGGTCTCGTCCTGGCTGCTCGACCTGACCGCCGACGCACTGGCCAGCGATCCGAAACTCGACGGCTTCTCCGGTTCGGTGGCTGACAGCGGCGAAGGTCAATGGACCATCGAAGCGGCCATGGAGCAGGCGGTGCCGGTTCCGGTGCTGTCCAACTCGCTGTTCTCGCGCTACCGCTCGCGCGGTCAGGGCACTTTTGGCGACAAGATTCTCTCGGCCCAGCGCTTCGGCTTCGGCGGCCACGTGGAGACACCGAAGAAATGACCCATACGATCCGCAGAAAATCCAAGGCAGAACCCGCACCACCGACCACGCTGTTTTTGTTCGGTGCCCACGGCGACCTGGTCAAGCGCTTGCTGATGCCGGCGCTGTACAACCTCAGTCGCGACGGCTTGCTTGACGAAAATCTGCGGATCGTCGGCGTTGATCACAACGCCATTACCGATGAAGCCTTCGCGCAAAAACTCGAAGACTTCATCCGTACCGAAGTGGCGGCGAAAGTCGGCAAGGGCGATCAGATGCTTGATCCGGCCTTGTGGGCCAAGCTCGCCAAAGGCATCAGCTACGTCCAGGGCGACTTCCTGGACGACAGCACTTATTCCGCGCTGGCGGCAAAAATTGCCGACAGCGGCACTGGCAATGCGGTGTTCTACCTGGCCACCGCGCCACGTTTTTTCAGTGAAGTGGTACGCCGTCTCGGCGCCGCCAAGTTGTTGGAGGAAACCCCGGAAGCATTCAGAAGGGTGGTCATCGAGAAGCCGTTCGGCTCCGATCTGCAAACCGCCGAAGCGTTGAACGCCTGCCTGCTCAAGGTCATGTCCGAGAAACAGATCTATCGGATCGACCATTACCTGGGCAAGGAAACCGTGCAGAACATTCTGGTCAGCCGGTTCTCCAACAGCCTGTTCGAGGCCTTCTGGAACAACCATTACATCGACCACGTGCAAATCACTGCGGCAGAAACCGTCGGCGTTGAAACCCGTGGCAGTTTTTACGAGCACACCGGTGCGCTGCGTGACATGGTGCCCAATCACCTGTTCCAGTTGCTGGCGATGGTCGCCATGGAACCGCCGGCCGCGTTCGGCGCTGACGCCGTGCGCGGCGAGAAGGCCAAAGTGGTCGGCGCGATCCGCCCGTGGAGCGTTGAAGAGGCGCGAGCCAACTCGGTACGCGGTCAATACCGCGCCGGTGAAGTCGATGGCAAAGCGTTGAATGGCTATCGCCAGGAAGCCAACGTGGCGCCTGACAGCAACACCGAAACCTACGTCGCGCTGAAAGTCATGATCGACAACTGGCGCTGGGTCGGCGTGCCGTTCTACCTGCGCACCGGCAAGCGCATGAGCGTGCGCGACACCGAGATCGTCATCTGCTTCAAACCGGCGCCGTACGCGCAGTTCCGGGATACCGAGGTCGACGAGTTGCAGCCGACCTATCTGCGTATTCAGATCCAGCCTAACGAAGGCATGTGGTTCGACCTGCTGGCCAAACGGCCGGGGCCGGCGTTGAACATGGCCAACATCGAGCTGGGTTTTGCCTACAAGGACTTCTTCGAAATGCAGCCGTCCACCGGCTACGAAACGCTGATCTACGACTGTCTGACCGGCGACCAGACACTGTTTCAGCGCGCCGACAACATCGAGAACGGCTGGCGCGCGGTGCAGCCCTTCCTCGATGCCTGGCAACAGGATGCGAGTGTGCAGACTTACGCTGCCGGGGAAGACGGCCCACAAGCCGCCAATGATCTGCTGACTCGCGACGGTCGCGTCTGGCATGGTCTGGGATGAGTGAGTCGATCCGCTTTTTACTGAGTGACATGGACGGCACGCTGTTGCTGCCCGATCACAGCCTGAGCCAGCGCACCATTAATGCCGTTCGTTCGCTGCGTGAGGCCGGCGTGTTGTTCAGCCTGGCCACCGGGCGCCCACCCAAAGCCATGCTGCAGCAGATCGAAGCCTTGGGTGTCGATCTGCCGACCGCCGCCTTCAATGGCGGCACCATCGTCAATCCGGATGGCAGTCTGTTGGTGGCGCATTACCTGCCGGTGCCGACCGCGCTGATTGCTCTGGCGTTGTTCGCTGACCAACCGGATGTGGAGATCTGGGTGTTCAGCGGTGGTGACTGGTTGCTCAAGGATCCGCACGGGCCGATGGTGCCGCGCGAACAGCACGGCCTCGGTTATCCGCCGGTGGTGGTCGAGAGTTTCGAGCCGTACCTGGAGCGCATCGACAAAATCGTCGCCACCAGTAACAACACCGATCTGCTGATCGAGCTTGAGGCGCGCCTGTTAGCCAAAGTCAGCGGCATGGCTCAGGTTTCGCGTTCGCAACCGGTGTACCTGGACGTGACGGCGCTGGAGGCCAACAAGGGCAACGCACTGGCGACGATCGCCGAGCATCTCGGCATCGCGCTGGAGCATACGGCGGCGATTGGCGATGGCGGCAACGACCCGGCGATGTTCCACCGCGCGGGATTGTCGATCGCCATGGGGCAGGCGGAAGAGGCGGTGAAGCGCCAGGCTGATGTCGTTACAGCCCCCAACACCGAAGACGGCGTGGCGCAGGCGATCGAGAAGTACATCCTCGGTCGCTGATTCACCCGGAAACAAACTGTGGGAGCGGGCTTGCTCGCGAATGCGGTGTGTCAGTCAACACATCAAGTGCCTGACACTCCGTCTTCGCGAGCAAGCCCGCTCCCACAGTTTTATCGCGTGTTGTCAGAGCCAGTAACTCACCGCATACCAGCCCAGCAACCCCATCACTACGGTGTACGGCAACGCCATCCACACCATCCGCCCGTACGACAGGCGCACCAGCGGTGCAATCGCCGAGGTCAGCAGGAACAGGAACGCCGCTTGGCCATTAGGCGTCGCCACGCTTGGCAGGTTGGTGCCAGTGTTGATCGCGATCGCCAGTGTTTCGAAATGCTCGCGGCTCATGTGCCCGGACAGGAAAGCCTGTTTCACTTCGGTGATGTAGATCGTGGCGACGAACACGTTATCGCTGATCGCCGAGAGCAGGCCGTTGGCGATGAACAGCATGCCCGGCTGTTGTTCCGCCGGCAGCGCCAGCACCCACTGGATCAACGGGGCGAACAGTTGTTGATCGTGAATCACCGCGACCACGGCAAAGAACACCACCAGCAATGCGGTGAACGGCATGGCGTCCTTGAACGCGCTGCCCAGACGATGCTCGTCGGTGATGCCGGTGAACGCGGTGATCAGCACGATCACCATCAGGCCGATCAGCCCGACCTCCGCGACGTGAAACGCCAGGCAACCAATCAGGATCAATGCGGCAGCGCCTTGCACCAGCAGGGCGGCACGCTGACGCGGGGTGCGTTCGGCGTTGTCTTCGGCGGCGTAATTGGCCAGCACGGCGCGGACGTTGTCCGGCAGCAGGGTGCCGTAGCCAAACCAGCGCAGTTTTTCCAGCAGCACGCAGGTCACCAGACCCGCCGCCAGCACCGGCAACGAAACCGGCGCGACTTTCTGGAAAAACTCTGCGAAGTGCCAGCCCATTTCATGACCGATCAGCAGATTCTGCGGCTCACCCACCAGGGTGCAGACCCCGCCGAGTGCGGTGCCGACCGCGCCGTGCATCAGCAGGCTGCGCAGGAATGCGCGGAATTGCTCCAGGTCTTCATGGTGCAGGGCCGGCAGATGGCGGTCGTCGCTGAATTCGCTGTCCTGACGCGGATCATTGCCTGAGGCCACGCGGTGGTAGACCGAATAGAAGCCGACCGCCGCGCTGATGATCACCGCGGTTACGGTCAAGGCGTCGAGAAATGCCGACAAAAAAGCTGAGAGAAAGCAGAACATCAGCGCCAGCAGCGCCTTGGAGCGCACGCCCAGCAGCAACCGTGAGAACAGAAACAGCAGCAGATCCTTCATGAAGTAGATGCCCGCGACCATGAACATCAGCAGCAGGATCACCGGGAAGTTGTGCACCAGTTCATCGTACAGGGCCTGTGGTGAGGTCATCTTCAGCAGCAGGGCTTCGATCAGCAACAAGCCACCGGGCATCAATGGATAGCACTTGAGCGCCATGGCCAGGGTGAAAATGAATTCGATCACCAGCAGCCAGCCGGCGGCGACCGGGCCGACAGTGAACAGCACCACGGCGTTGAGGATCAGGAACCCTACGATGCACGCCTTGTACCAGCGGGGCGAGTGCCCGAGAAAATTATGCGCGAACGCCTGGGCCAGTGAACCGGACATCGGTTGCTCCTTGTATTAAGAAGCGCGCAAGTTGCCGCATGTGTCTGGCAAGTTCAAGTCCGGGAAGTTATTGATTCAGATAGCGCGCGACCATGGCGCGGTAGTTGCCGTCGAGCGAGTAGCCGCCGACAAGAATTTTCCGGTCTGGCTGGATCGCGAGAGAATTGGCGGTATCCAGGCTGCGGCCCAGGCGCGTGCGCAACCAGCCGTGGCCGTTGCCGAAGCTCCGGTCGAGATGGCCATCAGCTTTATAGCGAGCAACGATGAAGTCGGCCTCGACGCCGCCGATCGTTGCACCCACCGCCATGATCCGACCATCCGCCATGCGTTGCGCGGCGCTCCACTGGCAACCACTGGGGCCGATTTCCAGCAGATGCGGGTGGCCAGTGTCGTTGCGCCAGTCCGGGCGGCCATTAGGGTGCAGGCTCAGCGCCAGGCAGCGGATCGGATCGCGACTGCTGCCAAAACAGTGCAGATGTTCCTTTGACTCGATGACCTGACAGACCATCGCACTTTTGCCGTTGGCTTTGAAAGCCAGGAAGCCATCCACCGCGAAGCGCTCATCAAGACGCCCGTCAGGCAGGTAGCGCGCCACCAGGCCCTCCTGGGGAAAATCAATTGAGCCGGCGACAAGGATCCGCCCGTCCTTCTGCAATACGAGGCTGCTGAGCCACGTGTTGAGCAGCAAATGTCGAATCATCACGAAACCGCGCCCATTGAAGCTTGCATCGAGCGTCCCGTCTGGCGTCAGGCGGATCAGCATTCCGGCATGGTCGGCGAGTTCGAAGTGGTGATTGGCGATCAGCAGAATATGCCCGTCGTCCTGCACGGCGATGTCACAGGCTTCAGCACCCGGTACGCCGGGAGGCAGCCAGCAATCGCGGGAACCGATGGACAGGTCGCCGGGCAGGCGCACTACTTTGCGGCCATTTTCACCAAAGCTCGGGTCGGGGATACCCTCGGTGCTGAACAGGGCAAGGGCGGGCAGGGTGCGATGGGCATTTTGATAATGCAGCCCGGCCAGCAGGATTCGTCCGTCGGGCAATACCTGGACCTTGCCACCGGTGGCCTCAAAACCGCGTTCGAACTCGCCAATCACGCTGCCATGCTGGCCGAAAGCGAGGTCGGCCGAACCGTCCGCGAGTAGGCGTGCCAGACCGAAACGACTGCCTTGAGCAGTGCCGACCTTGGCGGCGACCAGCACGCGCCCCTGTCGATCCAGTGCGACACCCTGAGTCATGCTGGAAACACTGCCGGCGAAATACACTTGGGCGACGCCAGTGTTGGCAAATTGTTTGTCGAGTTGCCCGGAACTGTTGAGTAGTGCCGGGCGCGCAAAGGCGTTCTCGGGTGACATGCATGCCTCTCCTTGCAAGTTGACCAGGCCCGAATGGGCGGTAACTGCATGAGCGGAACATTCAATCCCTGAATACACGCAAGTTCAACTGACAGAACTAACAGGTGGAGGGTCGCACTGTGCCATAACAGTGTCTTTTTGAACCAAACGAAAGCCTGCCAAGCAGTGGCGCCTGGCAGGTTGAAGAAAGTTGTACAGAAGTATTGAAGATAAACAGCAGCGGATAACTAACAAAGAACAGAGCGGATGACGTGAAAGTCATCCGCATCAGCCTCTGATCAATGTGGCATCGACCACGATTGCAGCAGGTAACCTTCTTTGCTCAATTCGGCGCGGGCCTGTTGCAACAGCAGTTCCAGTTGCGCCGGATCGGAGTAGGCGCTGCTTGGAATCTGCTGGCGACCGATGTGCGAGTTGGTACGGTCGATGACGGTCAGGTTCAGTTCGCCATTGCCGTCTTGTGGGGCCCAGGCCACGCACTGAAAGGGTTTGAACGCGTGGTTGGCAATCAGAAGAGCTTCGTTGATACGGAGCGGGGCGGTCATGGGGTCGTCTCTCTGTCGTGCCCAATCAAGTGATGTGCCGTCGGTTGGGCTTACCGTTCGGCTGGTTACTTGTACTGATGCACGCAACCCCGTGGCAGGTCACACACGAAACAGAGAAATTTCAACTTAATTGCTCAGGCTCAACATTCCGAACGATTTTGAAAGCCTGGTGAAAGATAGCAACTCGATAGCTGACTAATAAACTTGCTTCTTATAACTCGTTAGCTTGTACACCTATAAGCAATCGATACAAGGCCCTGTCAATTTCTTGCTAATGTTACAGTCGGGTCTGCCAAATGACTGTTTTTACAATAATTTCCTTAAATTTGGCGCCAAGGAACAGTCATGATCGAAGCGCCTGCGTTACGACGTTTATTGGTGGTCGACCCGTGCGACGACTGTCACCGGTTATTACCTGGTTTGCGCTCGGTGGGCTGGGATGTCGACAGTTGTAGCCTGGAAAATGCCGCCGATCGGACATGCGATGTCGGGCTGCTGCGGCTGCAACCTTTTCACCTTGAACGTCCCGAAGCGGTCAAGGAACTGATCAGCCGCAGCGGCACCGAGTGGATCGCGGTGTTGAACCAGGAAGTCCTGCGGTTGCAGAACGTGGGTGACTTCGTTTGCGAATGGTTTTTCGATTTTCATACCTTGCCGTTCGATGTCTCGCGGGTCCAGGTGACCCTGGGGCGCGCATTCGGCATGGCACGTCTGCGCGGGCAAGGCACGATTCACGTCGACCAGCCTGAACACGAGTTACTCGGCGACAGCAAGCCGATCCGTGAGCTGCGCAAGTTATTGAGCAAACTGGCGCCGACCGAATCCCCGGTGCTGATCCGCGGTGAAAGTGGCACCGGTAAAGAACTGGTGGCGCGCACGCTGCACCGCCAGTCCCAGCGCCACAGCAAGCCGTTTGTGGCGATCAATTGCGGGGCGATTCCCGAACACTTGATTCAATCCGAACTGTTCGGCCACGAAAAAGGTGCGTTCACCGGTGCGCATCAGCGCAAGGTCGGGCGCATCGAGGCTGCGAATGGTGGCACGCTGTTTCTCGATGAAATCGGTGATCTGCCGCTGGAATTGCAGGCCAATCTGCTGCGTTTTCTGCAGGAGAAACACATCGAGCGCGTGGGTGGCAGCCAGCCGATCCCGGTGGATGTTCGCGTGCTGGCGGCCACCCACGTCGACCTCGAAGCGGCGATCGAGAAAAAGCGTTTTCGCGAAGACCTGTATTACCGCCTCAATGTGCTGCAAGTGATAACTGCGCCATTGCGCGAGCGCCACGGTGATCTGTCGATGCTGGCCAACCATTTCTCGCACTTCTATAGCCACGAAACCGGCCGCCGCCCGCGCAGCTTCAGTGAGGATGCGTTGATCGCCATGGGTAAGCATGATTGGCCGGGCAATGTGCGGGAACTGGCCAACCGCGTGCGACGGGGTCTGGTGTTGGCAGAAGGCCGACAGATCGAAGCCCGGGATCTGGGATTGCTCAGCCAGCACACGATTTCGACGCCGATGGGTACGCTGGAAGACTACAAGACGCGCGCTGAACGCCAGGCGCTGTGCGATGTATTGAACCGTCACAGCGACAACCTGAGTGTGGCGGCGAAAGTGCTGGGCGTGTCGCGGCCGACGTTTTATCGCCTGCTGCACAAGCATCAGATTCGCTAGAGACCAAAGCTGAAAAGATCGCAGCCTGCGGCAGCTTCTACAGGGATTACCTCTGTAGGAGCTGCCGCAGGCTGCGATCTTGTGCTTTAGAAGTAGTACGGGAATTTCAGGCTGAAGGAGAAGTCCGGGGCATCGTCGGTCATGCCGATCGACAGGTTGGGCACGATGGTCAGGTTATCCGTGGCGGCAATGGTCATGCCGACGTTGAAATAACCGGCGTTGGCATCACTGGACACCACCGATTGCCAATCACCGCCATCCTGTTTCAGCTTGCTCTTGCGCTGTACCAGGTCAGACACCGAGAACGACATACTCATCTTTTCGTTCAGAGCGAACGCAATACCGGCGCCGATCTGGAAGCTGTCGCCAATCTTTACCTTGCCCGGGTTTTTCTGGTTGACGGTCGAACTGATGTCGTCGAACGACTCTTCCAGGTTGTGGGTGTAGGAGAGGCTGCCGAACAGCACCGCTGGGTCGAACGTCTTGACCAGCGAAACCCCGGGTGTGATCGACCAGACACCGTTACCGGTTGGCAGCGTGTCAGGCACGAACAGGTTGGAGTTGGCGTCGGTCTGGCGCAGTTTGATGCCGAACGGATCCTTGCCGGTTGGCGCCTTGACCCGCAGGGTGACCACGGCGTCCGGCGTGTTGACCGACTCGTCGAGGAACTTGTAGGCAATACCGAAGTTGACGTCGCCGAGGGTTGGATCACGCGAAACATCCTGTTCCGTCGTGACGTTTGATGCACCACCGTTGCCGCCGCCGGACTGGTAGGTCGATTCGCGGTAAACCACCGGCACGTTCACGTCGAACTGCCAGCGGTTGTCGAAGTTGTAGCGCCCGGTCAGGTCCAGCGTCCAGGTGTCGGCCTTGATCCGGTCGAGGTTGATGTTGCCGAGAAAGATCGAGTCCAGCGCGAGGAAGCCGTTGAGGATCAGTTGCCGGGTGTCGTAACGCGAGTAGGTCACACCGGTTTCAAAGCTGAATTTGCCGCCGCCGAAGAAGCCGCTGGCCTCGTCGTAGAGGTTGGACACACTCTGGGCCGGTTGCGAGTCGTCGGCCAGCGATTGGCCGTAAGAAGCGCCACTACCCCCGGCCGCGCCCCCCGACGCTGCTGCGGCACCGGTACCCGGCGCTCCGGTACTGGTAGCGACTTTTGGATTGCCTTTCATGTCAGACGGCGACTTGGCCAGGCGTTTGGGTTGCGGGGCTGCCGGTTGATCCTCAACCTGACGGACCCGTTGTTCGAGCACCGCCAGGGCCTTTTGTTGTACTTCGTATCGTTGCTTCAGCTCCAGAAGTTCCTGTTTCAGGGTCTCCACATCTGCGTCGGGTGCTGCTTGCAGCATCGCCGCGGGTAGAAGAGTACTCAGACATACAGCGGCACGCAGTGATACTGATCGATACATGAATAAGCCGTCCCTTTAAGCCCAATGATCGAGACTCAGCGTAGTTCAATATCCGATATTGCGTAGTGCCCTGAGTTGAGTCAGGTTGCAGTCCAGTGCGCCGGGGCTGATGCCGTTATTGTTAAGCACAACATTGAGTTGGGTCATGTTGTTGACCACGTTGGCGCTGCCGAGCAAGCGGGTGTTCTGCAGCAGGCCACCCTGGGCCACTTGTTGCAGGGCGGTGCCTTGATTGCCCGAGGCCTGAATGGCCATTTGCACGCCACTGTTGGTGGCCGAAACGGCGACACTGCCGGCGGCATTGCTGGCGCCGATGGTCTGCCCGGCCATCAGCGCCTGGCCTTGTGCGGGGGCCAGCGGAGGAGGGGTGTTGGCTTCTTTTACATTGATGGCCACATTGTTGCTGGCGGTGTTGCCGTCGCCGGCGGCGCGTACGCTTTGGGTCACGCCCTGGCTGCTGTTGAGTGCCGCGCCACCAATGACATTGCCAGTGCCCGGCGTCGGGGTGCTGCCGTTGCCCTGTTCCTTGATGGTCGAGACATAGAATTCCGGTTTGATCGTGGCGGCCTGGATTTGCATCGACGTCGCAGCGCCGATCAGATCACCGCTGGCGTTGCGCCAGGTACTGCTCATGACAATGCCGAAGCTGATGATCCGCCCCGGCATGACGTAACGACCACGAAGCTGGGACAGCTCCTGATCCTGAACTTCGATGGGTTTGAATCCTGCATTGGCATAGCCTGACGCGCTCGCTGCCAGGCAGGCGGCGGCCAGCCAGTATGAGGTTTTCATCTGCTGCTCCCGGGACATCCAGCCCCATTCTTTATAATCGGCGATTAAAAGAAGTCGCTCTGTATGAACCCGAAGTCCATCAATTCGGCATCTCTGACAGGGTTGAAGTTATCCAGCTTGTTCTTCGCGGTCAGCGGGGTCGGCGGCATGCGCAATGCATTGGTTTTGTCATAACCGGGGCCGACGATGGCGAAGACGATGCCGTTCCAACCTTTGACAAAGTCATCATGGGCGTAGCGTTTATGGCCTAAGACGGGATCTCCGATATAAACCCAATCCTTGTCCGAACGCTGCAGCACCACGAAATGCTTGTAGCCGCGAATTTCCATCAGTACCACCACCGGGATTGTTACGTCGTCGAGTTTTTCCGGTGGAATCTTGTAGCCCCTGGCGCGCATGCCGATGCTTTCTATGTAGCGTTTCATGTCCAGCATGGAGAAACCTTGAGTACGAACAAGGTCCTGGTCAGCGTTGACCAGCATGCCTTTGATGATGTGCTCTTCATCGACGTCGAGCCAATAAGCCTGGCGCAGTACCGTGGCCAGCGCGGCGGCGCCGCAGCTGAAATCGGTTTTTTGTTCGACGATGTCGGCAAACTTGCGTTCACGAATGCTTTGCACGTTCTTGTAGACGAGTACGCCGCCGGGCAGGGCAGCGACGGGCATCTGGGCAGCCTGGGTCAGGCCGGACAGGCAAAGCAGGGCGATAAAGGCAGTCTTACGCATGATCGATACGCCTTTGCGGACTGAGGAAAAGCCCCGTTTCCGGGGCTTTCGTTTCGATCGCGATTACATGCAGGCTTTGCAACCTGCAGCGATGGACAGCGAGTTGCTTTGTTGGTTGCCAACACCGGCGGCGTTGTTGTAACCAGCGTTACCGGAGAAGTTGTTACCAACGTTCGAGATGTTCGCGTTGTTGGTCACAGGGTTTTTCCAGCCATCAGGGGTCAGCACTTGTTGAGTGGTGACGCCAGCCAGGCCGAAGACACCGACAGCTTCGAAGGTGGCTTTCTGATCTTTGCTGCCGCCGTTACCGCCATGGCCGCGATCGTTGTCGCCATAGCCGCCACCGCCGTGGCCTTTATCACCTTCGATGGTAGCCTTGCCAACGGCAGCGAACGCGCCGACGGCGGCCACGGTGCCGGTGAGGGTATCTTTTTTGTAGGTTTGAGTGCCGTTATTGGACACAGTCAGGCCAGTGGAGCTTTGGTTCGCAGCAGCAGCAGCGTTAGCTACACGACCACCCGATACAGCAATAGCCAGGTTGTTTTTCTGTTGGTTGAAGTTGCCGGCACTGTTGTTCACGCCAATGTTGCCGGAACCGCCGTTACCCACGTTGTTGAGGTTGGCGTTGTTGGTTGTCGAGTAGTTGGCAACCGCGTTGTTGTTGTTGACCTGAGTGGCGCTGGAGACCGATACCGCGCTGCCGAAGATAAAGCTTTCGTCGGCAGTCGCCAGTGCAGCAGCGTTGTCTTGCTGGTTGCCATCGCCGGCGGTGTTGTTCATGCCGACGTTGCCGTTGGTGCCATTGGCCGAGTTATTGACGTTGGCATCGTTTTTGGTGCCTTGGTTGCCCACCAGGTTGCCATCGCTGTTCTGCGTGTCGAGTACGGCAGCCCCGGCGCCGGCTCCGATTTGCAGAAGTTGTTCCAGGGTAGGGCCTTTGGGTTCATGGTTGCCATGGCCATTGCCGTGCCCGTTACCATGATCATTGCCGCCTGCCTGAGCCGCCATTGCCATTACTGCTGCAAGTGCGAAAACCAGTGGTTTGAGAGCCATTGTAGGTTTCATGGTGTTTCTCCATCGTGCTTATTAGTTGGTTAAGTGTTGGTACTTTCTAATTGCACTGCTTTTGTTGTTTGGGTCAGTCAGCGACCCGGATGCTCAGGGTGTTAGCCATACGGTTCCCCACCCCGGCACTCTGGTTCACCTGAATCACCCCTCGGCTGCCGGTGAAGGCCTGATCACTTGTCGTGACCTGGCGACTGCCGGGTGAGGTGCCAGTTGCTCCTGAGCTCGGTAAAAGCGCCACGTTCTGTTGCGACAGGGCGCTGTCGTCAACGCTTTGCGGGGCAGCACTGATGCTGACGCGCGTCACGTTGGCCATCTGGTTGTTGGCCCCGGCGCCCTGGTTCACGCCCAGGATTCCGTTGCCATTACTGAAAGAGTTGCCGCCAATGGTGGCGCTGGCGTTCGTTGAAGGGTTGGCCGGTGTATCGATGTGCTGCCGGACGTTGGTGGTAGCACTGGCCGAGGTACCAATGGCGATGGCTTTGGTATTGGTTTGTTGCATCTGGTCGCCAGCAGCCTGGTTGACGTTGTAGTTGCCGCGGTACTGGACGCCGGTGTCCTGAATGTTCGCGTTATTGACCGAGTCGGGGGCGGCCAGCGCCTGGACGCAGCCGAAAAGGGCAAGTAAAAGAAGAGAACGATTCATCTCATTGCCCTCCGGCCATGCGGGTCAGCGGAGCAAGACCGGAACTCATCGCACGGTTGACGGTGTTGGAAATCGAGCCGCCCGCGCCACCGCCGTGACCGCCGCCCATGCCGGGCAGGCCGTTGGGATTGGTCAGGGTGTTCATGCCAGGCATGTTGGCGGTGGGCGTGGTGATATTGCCGCGAATCGAAGCGCCACTGGCTACACTGGCAAATTCACCGTCATTGAGCTCGGTGCTGGTCATCGCCTGATTGATGCGAGCCGAAGGGTTGGCATTGACCGTGGTTGGGTAGGGGTCTTTGCCACCGCTGCGCCCGATAGGAATGGGCTGAACGTCGCGGTTGAGAACGATCACGCCATTGCCTTCGGCCTGAACGTTGAAACTGATGAATGTGCTGGCGGCTGATCCAATCAGCAGAAGGCAGGTCAGGCCTTTATTGATATTCCCCACGGCGGCAATTCCTTCTTCAGTGGGCTGGCTCTTGTCAGCGTTGGGAAGGAGAGAGCGAAAGCTGTGCCGCTTTTGAGTTGTCTATTGTTTTCAACGGGTTGGCGCTGCGGCACGCAATCTTGATACATAACCTGTTTCAGCGCTGAAACAGTCACGCCGACAGCGGCGGGGGCAGGGGCGGTGCAAAGCTCTGGAACAAGGGTTTGCCGGGGACTGTTTCACCGGCGTAACAGATACCCTTTCAGAATGATGAAGGCCATTTAAACGGCTGCTTTGCGCGGGGTCGGGTGTTTCAAGAATGGACACTTGGGCTCCGAAAGGAGCTGTTTGCCAGGTCAATCAGCCATTAAACGCGCCACGGCTTCGAAAGCCTGAGACCGCCGCTCATCCCAATCGCCCTGAATGATCTGCAGCGGTTGCCGTTGTTGTTCCAGCCAGTCGCGAGTGGCCTGAAAGAACGCCATGCGTTCGCTGAGTTGCGGCTGGCAGCGTTGGCCGTCGTCGGTCCAGTCGATCTGCTCCGGCGACAACAGCAGATGCAGGTCGTAATGCCGGGCCAGCAGCTCGGGTTCCAGCCACGCCGGGCAGTCGCCAAACAGGGTCTGGCTCCAGAGGATGTTGCTCAGCAAATGGGTATCGAGAATCAGCAATTGCGGTTGCTGCGCCCGCGCCTGATCTTCCCATTGCAGCTGCCCACGCGCGATGTTGGGGATGTCGTTGAGGCAGGTATCGCGTGGATTCTGCTCGATGAACCAGCGCACGTATTCGTCCACCCGCAGGCCGCCGAAGCGCGCCTGAAGGCCAGCGGCCAGCCAGCTCTTGCCCGTGGATTCCGGGCCGGTGAGGACAACTACCTTCATCGCTGCAACGCCGGATCGGCGCGCCATTCGCGCCAGCCTTGCACAGCAATCAGGGTGAACAGGGCATACAGCGCGGCGGTGAGGTACAGACCCTTGTACAGGAACAGACCAACGAAAATCACGTCCAGCACGAACCACAGCGCCCAGCATTGCAGGCGTTTCTGCGCCATCCACAATTGCGCAACCAGACTGAACGCCGTCAGCGCGGCATCGAGCCACGGCTGCGCCGCGTCGGTCCAGTGCGCCATGGCCGCACCCAGCAGCAGGCTGCCGAGGGCGCCTACGCTCAGACCGAGCAGGATCGAGCGCTGATCCAGGCGCGTGACTTCACGGCCGTCATGCATCGTCCCGGCGCGGGTCCATTGCCACCAGCCGTAGACTTGCAGCGCGGCGTAAATCACTTGCAGCAACATGTCCGAGTACAGCTTCACGTCATAGAAAATCCAGCTGTACAGCAACACCATGACCAGGCCGATCGGCCAGCACCACGGATTCTGTTTGACCGTCAGCCAGACGGCGATCACACCGAGGGCGGCGGCAAACAGTTCAAGCCCGGACATGGGGGTTCCTTGGGGGAGTGCAAGAAGGGGCGCAATTGTACCCAAAAACCTTGAATGACGAATAACCCTGTGGGAGCGAGCCTGCTCGCGAAAGCGGTATGTCAGCAACGCAGATGTTGACTGACATTAAGCCTTCGCGAGCAGGCTCGCTCCCACAAGGGTGAGGGGTCAGACGCGGAACTGGCGCAGCAACTGGTTCAGCTGTTCACTCAACTGCCCAAGCTTGACGCTCGCCGCACTCGACTGCTCGGCCGCCAGCGCCGTGCTGTGAGACAGACCGGCCGCCTGTGTGACGTTCTGGTTGATGTCCTCGACCACATGCGCCTGTTGCAGTGTGGCGCTGGCAATCGAGGCATTCAGGCCGTTGAGATTGCGCAGGGCCTGGCCGATGGCATTCAGGCTCGCGCCGGCCAATCCCGCCTGTTCGATGGTCAGTTGCGAGGCCTTGCTGCTGTCGCCAATGACTTTCACCGCCGCTTCGGAATGATTCTGCAGGCGTTCGATCATGCTCTGGATTTCCGCCGTCGACTTTTGCGTGCGCTGCGCCAGCAACCGTACTTCATCAGCCACCACCGCAAAGCCCCGGCCCTGTTCCCCGGCGCGGGCCGCTTCGATGGCCGCGTTGAGCGCCAGCAGGTTGGTCTGCTCGGCAATCGAGCGGATCACCTCCAGCACACTGCCGATCTGCGTACTTTCGGCCGCCAGGGTGCGAATCACTTCGACCGCTTGGTCAATGGTTCCGGACAACTTGTCGATCTGTTGCAGACTGCCGTCGATGTTGATCTGGCCCTGCTGCGCCTGAGCTTCGGCATCGCGCATTTCAGCGGCAGCATGTTCGGCGTTCTTCGCCACATCCTGCACGCCGTAGGTCACTTCGTTGATTGCGGTTGCGACCAGTTCCATCTGCTGCGATTGCTGTTGGCTGCGCTGCTGGGCCTGAGTCGCATCGTTGCCCAGTTCACTGGACGACTGACCCAGCGCACTGGCCGAAACCTGCAGGTCACCGATGACCCGGCGCAACTTGGCGGTGAAGGCGTTGAAGTGATGCGCCAGTTGCGTGACTTCGTCCTGACCGTGGGTGTCGAGGCTACGGGTCAGGTCGCTCTCGCCGCTGGCGATGTTGGCCATGGCGTTCACGGTTTCCTGCAACGGACGGACGATGCTGCGGGCAATCAAAATCACCAGCAGGGCCATGATCACGGCGATCACCAAACCAATCACCGAAGCCTTGATTAACTGCCCCCGGAACTCGCTCTGCACATCATCGACGTAAACGCCCGAACCGAGCACCCAGCCCCACGGCTCGAACAATTTTACATAGGAGGTTTTCGCCACCGGTTCGCTGGCACCGGGCTTGGGCCAGCGGTAATCGACCATGCCCGCGCCTTTGCTTTTGGCGATCGCGACCATCTCGTTGAACACCGCGAAACCGTCTGGGTCGCGGATCGCTGAAAGGTTCTGGCCTTCGAGTTTGGGGTTGGTCGGGTGCATGACCATCACGGGGGTGAGGTCGTTGATCCAAAAGTAATCGCTCTGGTCGTAGCGTAGGCCACGAATCGCGGTCAACGCCTGTTTCTGCGCGGCGTCGCGGGTCAGGGTGCCGGCGGTTTCCAGGTCGTGGTAATAGGTCAGCAGGCCGCTGGCGGTCTGCACCACATGCTGGGTTTTCTGCGCCTTGGCGTGGTACAGGTCATCGTGGATCTGCTTGAGCATCAACACGCCCAAGGTCAACAACATGACCACCGCCACAATCAAAATGAGCCACAAGCGTCGGCTGATCGACACACTGCGCAAGCTGTTCATAACGCTGTCACTCCGATTTCTTTTTCTTGTAATAAATCAACGCCAGCATCCAACCACATTTGGGTGGTCAGGCATACGCGACCCAAGTCGAATAACGCCGCAGCACTATTAAGGCTTGTCTGTTAGGATTTCGGCCCCGCGCGTGAAAACCTGAATCCAAATTGATATTTCACGGAATTTTGACCGTTTCGTGTGGATGCTGTGTGCGCGGAATCGGTACAGCTACAAACAGCTACGTTGATCGCAGTGAACGTAAAAAAATACTATCGGGGCATGCCGTTGTGCATCGCTCTTTGGGGGACTGATGGATCTTTGGACCGCCTTGCAGGCACTGATTCTTGGAGTTGTAGAGGGGCTGACGGAGTTTTTGCCCATTTCCAGTACCGGACACCAGATCATTGTTGCCGACTTGCTCGACTTCGGCGGCGAACGGGCCATGGCGTTCAACATCATTATTCAGCTCGGCGCGATCCTCGCGGTGGTCTGGGAGTTTCGTCGCAAGATTCTCGACGTGGTGATCGGCTTGCCGACCCAGCCGAGTGCGCGGCGTTTTACCGCCAACCTGCTGATCGCGTTTCTGCCGGCGGTGGTGCTGGGGGTGATTTTCGCCGACCTTATTCACCAATACCTGTTCAATCCGATCACTGTCGCAACCGCGCTGGTGGTGGGCGGTGTGATCATGCTGTGGGCCGAGCGTCGGCAACATGAAGTGCACGCCGAAACCGTGGACGAGATCACCTGGAAGGACGCGCTGAAAGTCGGTTTCGCGCAGTGTCTGGCGATGATCCCCGGTACCTCGCGTTCGGGCTCGACGATCATCGGCGGCCTGCTGTTTGGCCTGTCGCGCAAGACTGCGACCGAGTTCTCGTTCTTCCTGGCCATGCCAACCATGGTCGGTGCGGCGGTGTACTCCGGTTACAAGTATCGCCATCTGTTTGTGCCGGCGGACTTCCCGGTGTTCGCCATCGGTTTCATCACCGCGTTCATCTTCGCCATGATCGCCGTGCGCGGTCTGCTCAAGTTCATCGCCAGCCACAGCTACGCGGCATTCGCCTGGTACCGGATTGTTTTCGGTCTGGTGATTCTGGCGACCTGGCAGTTCGGCTGGGTGGATTGGTCGGCGGCGAAACCATGAGTGATTCCCGCGCGCGCCGCCCGGATGGACGACCGTCCGGTGGCGGCATTCAGCATCTGAAACTGAAACTGGCGGTGCTGCTGATCGTCTGCGCGCTGCCGCTGTTCGGCTCGCTGTCGATGTGGCTGCGCGGCATCTCGCTGGTGCCGTTGACCGCTTATGGCGCGGTCAGCGTGCTGGCGTTTTTCATGTACTGGGCAGACAAGCGCAAGGCCCGCGCCGATGCGTGGCGCACACCGGAGAACATCCTGCACGCGCTGGAACTGGCTGGCGGCTGGCCCGGCGCGCTGATCGCCCAACAGGTATTCCGGCACAAGACGCGCAAGGTGTCGTTTCAGATTCTGTTCTGGGTGATTGTGGCGCTGCATCAGGTGTTCTGGATCGATCAGTTGTTTCTCGGTTCGAACCTGCTGTCACATATTTAAGCTTCACACATGACCCATGTGGGAGCGGGCTTGCTCCGGGCGGCGTTCCGACGAAAGCGGTGTGCCAATGGACGAATATGTTGTCTGACACACCGCTTTCGCGAGCAAGCCCGCTCCCACCAAAATCAAAAAGCTAGAGCAACAATCCGATTTGGGTTTTTTTGGGCAATTTGCCTACCACCAATTGATGCGAACGCGTCAGTAATCCCTGCAGCTCCTCGGCACCCAGCGGGTAGGGCGGGTGCATGATGATCCACTGCGCCCGCGCCAGATAAGGCGCAGGGTGAATACGCGGGCGGTCGCAATGGCCGAGAAACAGGTCCTTGTCGACCTTGAACGCCAGTGAGTCCCCGCGCAGCCCTTGCAGGGCAAACATCTTGTTGCCGGCAATCGAGAACACCCGCACGCCGCCCCATTTGTAATCCTCCCGCGCGCCCGGCAAGGCCAGGCAGAAGGCGGCGACATCCGCTTCGTTCATCTTTCCCTGTTTCATAACAACCGCTCCCCGCACGCATTGAACGATTCGACCAGATGATCGATCCATGCCCGCACCGCCGGCATCACCCCGCGTCGATGCGGATACACCGCCTGCAACCAGCCGCCGGGCAACGACCACTCGGGCAACAGTTGCACCAGCGCGCCGCTCTCAAGGTCGGCTTCGCAATACATCATCGGCAGCAGAGTGAAACCTTGGCCGGCCAGCACACAGGCCTTGCGCACGATGAAATCATCGATGCCCAACCGCGCCTCCATGTTCAGTTCGACGCTGTTGCCTTGCTCATCCAGCAAGCGCACATGCACCATGCGATCGGCCTCCAGCGCGCCGAGCACCGGCAGGTTCTTCAAGTCCTGCGGATGAGTGATGGTTTTGCCTTCGACAAAGGCCGGGCTGGCCACCACGACCATTTGCGCCTGGCGCAGACGCCGGGTGACCAGCAACGGATCTTCATCGCCCAACTCGCGTACACGCAGGGCCACGTCGAAGCCTTCGGCGACCAGATCCACCCGGCGATTGAGCAGCACGACCTCCAGTTGCACCTGAGGGAATTTGCCGAGGAATTCGCTGATCACCCACGGCAACATTTCCCGCGCCAGACCGGTAGGACAGGATACGCGCAGGCGGCCACGTGGCTCGCTGGACATGCTGGCGACCGCTTCGTCGGCCATCTCCGCTTCCAGCAACATCGCCTGACAGTGACGCAAGTAGCGCTCGCCAACCGCGGTCAGGTTCAACTGGCGCGTGGTGCGTTGCAGCAGACGGGCGCCGAGGCGCTCTTCGAGTTCGGCGATGCGTCGTGACAGGCGGGACTTGGGAATGCCCAGCAAACGCCCGGCTGCGGCGAAGCCACCGGCCTCGACCACCTTGGCGAAATAGTAGAGATCATTGAGATCCTGCATGAAAAGTCCACCGTTCTATCAGTGGGACGAACTATCGCATTGTCGGCGGCTAATCAGCTATTGGTTTCTTCCGTAGGATTGTCTCCATTCCGTCGCCGCCGGCGATTCTTTACAGGAGATTCCACATGAAACTGCTGCACATCGATTCGAGCATTCTGGGCGACAACTCCGCTTCCCGTCAGTTGAGCAGCCAAGTCGTCAAAGCCTGGCAAGCCGCCGAGCCAACTGCCGTGGTCACCTACCGTGACCTGGCCGCCGACGCCATCAGTCACTTCTCGTCGACCACCCTGGTGGCTGCCGGTACCACCGCTGAACTGCGCGACGCCGCCCAACAGCACGAAGCCGAACTGAGCGCTTCGACCCTGGCTGAATTCATCGCTGCCGACGCCATCGTCATCGCCGCGCCGATGTACAACTTCACCGTGCCGACCCAGCTCAAGGCCTGGATCGACCGCGTCGCCGTTGCCGGCCAGACTTTCCGCTACACCGAAGCCGGCCCTGAAGGCCTGTGCGGTGGCAAGAAAGTGGTGATCGTCTCTACCTCCGGCGGCATCCATGCCGGCCAGGCGAGCGGCATCGCTCACGAGGAATATCTGAAGCTGGTACTGGGCTTCCTCGGCATCACCGACATCGAAATCGTCCGTGCCGAAGGTCTGGCCTACGGTGATGAAGTGCGCAACAACGCGATGAGCGCTGCTCAGGCGAAGATCAGCGAGCAATTGTTTGCCGCCGCGTAAGCATTGCGTAAAGACCAGCTGCCGTTCAGGTAGCGCCTCAAAAAACTCTATATTCTGGTTCTGCAAGGGCCAGATGCGGAGTTTTTTGTTTCTGACTGTTGCATAATCTGGCCCGGGTTATGCAGTCAAACGATCAACGTCTGAGTGCACCGCTGCGCCGGATCTCCGAACCTCGGGGTTTGGGGCGTGTCGGAACACAAAGGATCTTTCGATTGAGTAACACAGGGTGGGCCATCCCATGATGCGTCTTTGTGCAACGTTACTGATTTGCCTGCTCGGCAGCCTCGGTTCAGTGCATGCCGCGCCCGGGCGACACCCTGTCTGGAGTGTCGGTTACCACGAAATGACATTCCTCGATCCGCTGGATCTGCAACCGATGCGCGCCATCGCCTTCTATCCTTCCAGCGACCGCGAACATAGCAGCCTGCTTGAGGGTTACACCGTCGAGGCCGGCGCTGACACCAAGGTGGCCATCGGTCGTTTTCCGATGCTGATGCTGTCTCACGGCAACACCGGAACGCCGCTGGCGCTGCATGACCTCGCCACCTCGCTGGCACGCAAGGGCTTTGTGGTGGTCGCGGTGATTCATCCCGGCGACAACTCCAAAGACCACAGCCGCCTCGGCACTCTGAGCAATCTGTATGGGCGGCCGATCCAGATTTCCGAAGCGATCACCGCGACCCTCGGCGACCCGATGCTCTCGCCGTTCGTCAACGCTGATCAGGTCGGGGTCATTGGTTATTCGGCCGGTGGCGAAACCGCGTTGATTCTCTCCGGCGCGCAGCCGGATCTGGATCGTCTGCGCCGCTACTGCCAGGAACGCCCTGACGACCATGATGCCTGCAACACCCAGGGTGAACTGATCGTCGACCGCGACGATTTGCAGCCAGTGGCCGATTCGCGCGTGCATGCCTTGCTGCTGATGGCGCCGCTGAGCCTGAAATTCGGCCGTAGCACCCTGGCGGACGTGCATGTGCCGGTGCTGCTGTACAGCGGCGATGGCGACAAACTGGTGGCCTTCGACAAAAACGCCGCGGCTCTGGCGCGCAAACTGCCGACCGCGCCGGACTTCAAGTTATTGGCCGGGGCAGGGCACTTCGTATTCATGGCGCCGTGCAACGAAGAGCAGATCCGCGCCATGCCGGCCCTGTGCACCGACGCCGACGGCGTGGATCGCGAAGATATTCACCGCAACCTGATTTCCGAGGCCGGGCAGTTCTTCTCGCGCACGCTCGGCAAGCCGAGCCGGGCGGGGATGCAGACCGCGGATCAATAAACGACTCAATCCCCCTGTGGGAGCGGGCTTGCTCGCGAATGCGATAGATCAGTCACTCTATATTTTGACTGACCCACCGCCTTCGCGAGCAAGCCCGCTCCCACAGTGATTTGTACGAAATTTCAGGATGTCGAGTGGCGCTTGAGTACCAAGGTCAACCCCAGCCCGATCACTGACAACAGCGCCGCACTGAAGAAAATCCACGCATACCCCAGATTCAACGCCACCGCGCCCATCAATGGCCCGGCAATCGCCAGCGCCAGATCAAAGAACACCGCGTAAGCCCCCAACCCCGAGCCACGGCTGGAACTGGGCACCTGCTTGATCGCCTCGACCCCCAGCGCCGGATACACCAGCGACAAGCCAAATCCCGCCAGTCCCGCGCCGATCAAAGCGAACGCGGTAGAGGGCGCCAGCCACAACAACACCAGGCCGACGGTCTCGATGCTCATGCAGGCGATCGCCGAATTGAAACCGCCAAAGCGGCTGATCGCCGAAATGAACAGCAGCCGCGACAGGATGAAACATACACCGAACACCGTCAGGCAATACGCCGCGCCGCTCCAGCCACGGTTGAGGTAATAAAGGGTGATGAAGGTGGTCAGCGTGCCGTAGCCGATCGACGCCAGAGTCAAACTGGCCCCATACGGTGCAATCCGCCCGAACACCGCCCAAAAAGGCAGCCGTTCGCCGCGCACCACCGGCACCGAAGGCTTATTGCGGATCAACACCAGGGCGCCCGCGGCCAATATCGACAGAGCGATGCCCAGGCTGGCAAAGCCGTAATCGGCGACCATGACCACGCCCAGTGGCGCGCCAATCGCTATTGCGCCATAGGAGGCAATACCGTTCCAGCCGATCGACCTCGCCGTGTGTTCGACGCCGACCTGGCCCATGCACCAACTGATGGTACCGACGCCGATCAAGCCCTGTGCCACGCCGAGCAGCAGGCGCCCGACGATCAGAATGATCAGGCTCGGCATCGGGAAGTCCTGCAATAGCGTTGAGATCAGCGTCAGCAGCCCGCTGAGCACAATCCCCGACAAGCCAAAAACAATCGCCCGTTTGGTGCCCAGCGTATCCGACATGCGCCCGGCCATCGGCCGACTGAGCAGGGTGGCCAGATACTGCGAGCCGATCACCAGCCCGGCAATAATGGCGCTGAAACCCAGCTGCTCATGCACATAACCGGGCAGCACCGCGATCGGCAGGCCGATGCACAGGAAGGCGACAAAGGTGTAGAACACGATGGAGACGATCTGCAGGGTGATCGCCAGGGAGCTTTGCGGAGGCGGTTGCTGCGCAGACATGTGGACTCGTTCGCGGGCGGCGGTGGGAGAGTCGGCATCATGGCTGGGCGCTGAAATAAAAGGAAGCAGACTAACTATTTTTCCTGGCTATTCCGATTGTTGCCGATGGCCTCATCGCGAGCAGGCTCACTCCCACAGGGGGCTGCATTCCAAAATGTGGGAGCGGGCTTGCTCGCGAAGGCAGCCGCACCAACATAGTTTCGCCCCTGAAATGCAAAAAGCCCTGTCACAAGGACAGGGCTAATTCTTCAAACCTGCAGCGATTTAGAACACCACACCCTGACTACGCAGGTAGTCATCGTAAGTGCCGCTGAAGTCAGTCACGCCGTTGGCGCTCAGCTCGATGATGCGCGTGGCCAGGGACGATACGAACTCACGGTCGTGGCTGACAAAGATCAGCGTGCCCGGGTAGTTTTCCAGCGCCAGGTTCAGCGCCTCGATCGATTCCATGTCCAAGTGGTTGGTCGGTTCGTCCATGATCAGCACGTTCGGCTTTTGCAGGATCAGCTTGCCGAACAGCATGCGACCTTGCTCACCACCGGAAATCACTTTGACCGACTTGAGGATCTCGTCGTTGGAGAACAGCATGCGGCCCAGAGTGCCGCGAATCATCTGCTCGCCCTGAGTCCACTGACCCATCCAGTCGAACAGCGTCACGTCGTCTTCGAAGTCGTGCGCATGGTCCTGAGCGTAGTAGCCCAGTTCCGCGGCGTCGGTCCACTTGACGCTACCGGCATCCGGGGTCAGTTCGTTGACCAGGGTACGCAGCAGGGTGGTTTTACCGATACCGTTCGGGCCGATGATCGCTACGCGCTCGCCCGCTTCAACCTGGAAGCTGAAGTCTTTGAACAGTGGCTTGCCGTCGAAGCCTTTGGCCATTTTTTCGACCATGACCGCCTGACGGTGTAGCTTTTTGTTCTGCTCGAAGCGGATGAACGGGCTGACGCGGCTGGACGGCTTGACCTCGGCCAGCTGGATCTTGTCGATCGCCTTGGCGCGGGAAGTGGCCTGTTTGGCTTTCGAGGCGTTGGCCGAGAAGCGGCTGACGAACGATTGCAGCTCGGAAATCTGCGCTTTCTTCTTGGCATTGTCCGACAGCAGTTGCTCGCGGGACTGGGTCGCCACGGTCATGTACTCGTCGTAGTTGCCCGGGAACAGGCGCAGCTCGCCGTAATCCAGGTCAGCCATGTGCGTGCACACGCTGTTCAGGAAGTGACGGTCGTGAGAGATGATGATCATCAGGCTGTTACGCTGGGTCAGAACGTTTTCCAGCCAGCGAATGGTGTTGATGTCCAGGTGGTTGGTCGGTTCGTCGAGCAACAGCACTTCCGGATCGGAGAACAGCGCCTGCGCCAGCAATACGCGCAGTTTCCAGCCTGGCGAGACTTCGCTCATCGGGCCGAAATGCTGTTCCAGCGGAATACCCAGACCCAGCAGCAGTTCACCAGCGCGGGATTCGGCGGTGTAGCCGTCCATCTCGGCGAACTCGGTTTCCAGCTCGGCCACAGCCATGCCGTCTTCTTCGCTCATTTCCGCCAGCGAGTAGATGCGATCGCGCTCGGCCTTGACCTTCCACAGCTCTTCGTGCCCCATGATCACAGTATCGATCACGGTGAATTCTTCGTAGGCGAACTGGTCCTGGCGCAATTTACCCAGACGCACGTTCGGCTCGAGCATGACCTGACCGCCGGACGGATCGAGGTCGCCGCCGAGGATTTTCATGAAGGTCGACTTGCCGCAACCGTTGGCGCCGATCAGGCCGTAGCGGTTACCCGCGCCGAATTTGACCGAAACGTTTTCGAAGAGCGGCTTGGCGCCGAACTGCATCGTGATGTTAGCTGTGGAGATCAATTGCTTTACCTATCAATGGGTTGCGAGCCGCACATTTGGCGCTTGGGCCATTTCTGGGGCATTTTGGAGCGTTTTCTTCCCGGGCCCGGTCACTGTTGGCGTACAGCCAGCAGGCATGGGTCGAGAGCAGCCTCTGGACGCGGTGTCCAGGCTGTTGGGCAATAAAGGCGGGATTCATGCCAGACATTGCGCGCATTGTCGCATAAGTCATGCGGCAGTTGTATGGCAGACGCTAATGAACCTGAAGGCTGTTGCGTAACGGTGTTCCTTGCCGCGCAAGGCTGAGGTCGGCCCGGACTGCTGGCTTGTCCCGCGCTTGGAGCAATCCAGGGAGCAACCAAAACCAGCAACATCGTCTACATTTCAAACAGGAATTTCTCATGAGAGGACGGTCATGTTTAAAACACGATTAATTGTTGCGTCTGTTACTTGCCTGGCTTTGGCCGTGAGTTCAGTAACCGCACTGGCCGATCCGGGAAATGGTAATGGTAATGGCAAAGGGAACGGCAAGGGCGGCTCCCAGAACAGTCAGGGTCACGGCAATCAGGGCGGCAAAAACAAAGGATCCAACTCGGGCAACCGGGACTATGCACCGGTGATCGATCGAAGCGGTGTGCTGGGCGTGCTCAACGGCTACAGAGACTACTGGAGCCCCGGTCCGGCACTGCCTCCCGGCATTCAGAAGAATCTGGCGCGCGGCAAGCCGTTGCCGCCGGGTATCGCCAAAAAACTGGATGGGAGACTGGCGGGGCGCCTGCCTCATTACGATGGCTACGAATGGCGGCAGGCGGGCACGGACTTGATTCTGGTAGCCATTGCGAGCGGGCTTATTTACGAAGTGCTGAATGGCGCTTTCGATTAATCGGTTGCCGGTTCTAAGGCAGCATCTCCAGCAGAGGCCGCGCCGAAGGTCAGGTAACGGATCATGACGGCGGGGCCCTTAGGCAGCATGGCGTCCATGGTCAACCTATCGGACTCGACCACAATATCGTCCGTGGGCGCGGCATAGCGACCTCGGTCGAAGCGTATTCCAACCTTTGGTTTTGTTCTGCGTCAGCACTCCTGCACCTGCACGAGCGTATTGTCGCGCCTGCCGTTTGGCAAAATCTGCGGACAGTTTTTCACAGATCAGGTTCACTATTGGTTACAAAGTATGGCTAAAATGCCATCCGATTACCCAATAGCCGCTAACGGCATGGGCTCAAGGAAGTGCCACCGGGATAGTATCTGTATTTATGCCACTGCATCAGACCCTGGGCCTCCGGCCGGCAGGCGCGCAGTTTGTTCACTTTTGACGTGTGACGATTTCCGTGAAACTCATCATTGCCGCTATTTATGTCATTTCGATTGCATACGTTCACCTTCGTGGACGTGTGCGTCACAAACTGGGCCGTCAACTGAGCGATCACTCGACGTTTCTGGCCCCGATCAACTGCTTCCTTTACCTGTTTTCGAAGAAGCCGAACAAACCGTATCTCGATCCGTCCGAGTTTCCGGACCTGAGCCCGTTGCAGGCGCATTGGGAAGAAATTCGCCAGGAAGGGCAGGATCTGCTGCGTGCCGGCGAGATCAAGCGCTCGAATCAATACGATGACGTCGGTTTCAACTCGTTCTTTAAAAGCGGCTGGAAGCGTTTCTACTTGAAATGGTACGGCGAGAGCCATCCGTCGGCGATGAAGCTGTGCCCGCGCACCACTGAGCTGGTGCAGAGCATCGGTTCGATCAAGGCGGCGATGTTCGCCGAGCTGCCACCGGGTTCGAAACTGGTTCGCCACCGTGACCCGTATGCCGGTTCGTACCGCTACCACCTTGGTCTCGACACGCCGAATGATGCCGGTTGCTACATCAATGTCGACGGCGAGAGCTACCACTGGCGCGACGGTGAAGCGGTGATGTTTGATGAGACTTACATCCACTATGCCGAAAACACCACCGACAAGAACCGCATCATCCTGTTCTGCGACATCGAGCGCCCGATGAAATATCGCTGGGCGGCGGCGTTCAACAGCTGGTTCAGCCGTACCGTGATGTCCGCGGCCGGTGCGCCGAATGACGCCGGTGACCGCACCGGTGGGATCAACCGCCTGTTTACCAAAATCTACAAGGTTCGCCTGCGTGGTAAAGAGCTGAAAAAACGTAATCGCGCGCGCTATTACATGGAAAAGTGGGCGATCTTTGGCGGTTTGCTTGCGATCTTCATTCTGATCTGACTGCTGTACCGCGCCTGTTTATGTCATCGCCAGCAGGCTGACTCCTACAGTGGAATTCTAACTGTGTGGAGCTACCTGCTGGCGATGAGTCTCTCAAAACCAACCTGTCAGCTTCCTGACAGGAACCGCATCTGACTACGCCCCCGAAGCCTTTTTAGTCTTTCTCGCCGGGGCTGCCTTACTGGCAGGCTTTTCTTTTGCCTTCGCTTTGGCCGGCGCTTTCCCGCCCAGGCTGCGCTTAAGCAACTCGGTCAAGTCGATAACATCCGCAGACTTGCGCTCCTCCTCGCCACCCACGGTCTCGACATCCTCGATCTTGCCTTCGTGGGCCTTTTTCTCGACCAAGGCCATGATCTTGTCTTCAAACTCGTCCTTGTAGTCCTCCGGGCTCCAGTCGCCGCTCATGTCCTGCACCAGACGTTTAGCCATGTCCAACTCGCCCTTGGCCAGTTGCGGTTTGGTCACTTCGCTGCCCAGCTCCAGCTCATCAAGGCCGCGGACTTCCTGCGGCCAGCGCAGTTTGACCAGCACCAATGCCGATTCCAGTGGCATCAGTGCCGCCAGATATTGCCGAGTGTGCAGGACGACGCGGGCGAGGGCGACCTTGTTGGTTTTGCTCAATGTTTCGCGCAGCAGGGCGTAGACCTTGCCGCCGCGCTTGTCAGGTGCGAGATAGTAGGGTGTGTCGATGTTCTGCAGCGGGATCTGCTCGGCATCGACGAAGGAGAAAATGTCGATGGTCTGCGTCGACACCGGGTGCGCCGAGCGGATCTCTTCCTCGCTGAGCACCACGTAGCGACCTTTTTCATAGGCCACACCTTTGACGATGTGCTCCTTGGTGACTTCCTTGCCGGTGACCTTGTTCACCCGTTTGTAGCCCACCGGATCCATGCTGCGGCTGTCGAGCCAGTCAAAGTCCACGCCGTGCGAAGAGGTTGCCGACACCAGCGCGACAGGGATGTGTACCAGTCCGAAACTGATCGCGCCTTTCCAGATTGCCCGAGCCATGGTGAGTTCTCCAAGTGATGATCAGGTGACCTGTGGCGCAGTGCGAAAGTTTCCGGCATTTGCGTGGCGCGCGGCGTTGCCGGTCAAGCCGTGTTACATCTTGTTTAAGGGCTACGGGTTAACAAATCCGAACCCGGGGCGTAGCGTGGACTCGAAGGCTCTATCACCTGTGCACCGCGAGGCCACCCCATGAACCGAATACTGCCAGGCATTATCGTTCTGCTCCTTGGGGCAGGTCTGGCGCATGCCGACGTCGCGGCACCGTCCGCGCCGCTGGTGCTGGCGCAAAGTCCCACCGGCACCAACAACAATCCCTACAACAGCCCGATCCGCCGGGCCAATCCCAACAGCATGCAGGGCACGCAGCCCAGCGCGCCGGCGATTCGCGGGCCGAATACCGTGCCGGCGCCCAGTACGCCCACCGTTGGTAACGGCGGGATTGGCAATGGTCAGCAGCAACGCTCGGTGCCGAGTACGCCGCCCAAATTCATCCCCAACCCACCGCCACGCGATGGAGACAGCAACCGTTGAACGGCGGGACTGCGTCCCTGTCAGCCTTTGAAATGAACAAAAGGAATCGTGCATGTTGCGTAAAACCCTTCTAGCCACGCTGTGCGCCAGCGCGCTGATCAGCGCTCCAGCTTTCGCCGCTGCTCCACAAGAGTTGCAAAGCGAGCAGGGCACCCTTGAAGTCACCACGGTCACCCAAGGCCTCCAGCACCCTTGGGCGCTGGCGTTTCTGCCGGATCGTCAGGGAATGCTGGTGACCGAGCGTCCGGGCAACCTGCGGGTGATTACAGCCGACGGCAAGCGTTCCGAGCCCATCAGTGGCGTGCCGAAGGTCTGGGCCAAGGGCCAGGGCGGTTTGCTCGACGTGGTGCTGTCGCCGGACTTCAAACAGGATCGACTGGTGTACCTGTCCTACGCCGAGGGCGGTGGTGCCGGGGACAAGGCCGGTACGGCGGTGGGGCGTGGGCGGCTGTCGGATGACCTGAAGACGATCAGCGATTTCAAGGTGATCTTCCGTCAGGAGCCGAAACTCTCGACCGGCAACCACTTCGGCTCACGACTGGTGTTCGACCGCGACGGTTATCTGTTCATCACCCTGGGCGAAAACAACGACCGACCGACCGCGCAGGATCTCGACAAGCTGCAGGGCAAGGTCGTGCGGATCTTCCCCGACGGCTAGGTGCCGGATGACAACCCGTTCGTGGGCCAGTCCGGCGTGCGTCCGGAAATCTGGTCCTACGGCCAGCGCAACCCGCAGGGCGCGGCGCTCAATCCGTGGAATGGCACTATCTGGGAAAACGAACACGGCCCCCGTGGCGGCGATGAGGTGAACATCATTGAGCGCGGCAAGAACTACGGTTGGCCGCTGGCGACCCACGGCATCAACTACTCGCTGCAACCGATCCCGGAAGCCAAGGGCAAGAGCGTCGAGGGCGCGGTTGACCCACACCATGTCTGGGAAAAATCACCCGGTGTCAGCGGAATGGCGTTCTATGACGCTGACCGCTTCAAGCCTTGGCAGCAGAACCTGTTTATCGGCGCGCTGGTTAGTCAGGAGCTCATTCGTTTGCAGTTTGACGGGGACAAGGTGGTGCACGAGGAACGGCTGCTGGGTGAGCTGAAACAGCGGATTCGTGATGTACGGCAGGGGCCGGATGGCTATCTGTATGTGCTGACGGATGAACAGGATGGTTCGTTGTACAAAATCGGTCTGAAATAACTTCACTTCAGACACTCAGTCTCAACTGTAGTGAGGGGATTTATCCCCGATGGCCTGTGCAGCAGGCCCTTAAAAATTCAGGAGGGCCCGCTTCGCGCCATCGGGGCGGTGCGACGTTTCGCTAAATCCCCTCACTACAACGGGTCAGCCAGAGATTTCATTCCGGGCATACAAAACCACCGCCGCGCGCAATTTCCCACGCCCAAACCGGCTCATCTTCTCAAACTCGCCATGGCTGACCGGCACATGCTGGCAGTCCATCGGCTGACGATGCTGGCTGTGATCGACATCCGGATCGTGCAGATACACAAAGTCTTCATCGCAATCGGTGACCACCACCCAGTGCGGTGACTTGGAACGGGTCAGGCGATAGCTGCTGATCAGCACCAGAGGCTGTCCGCCAGCCTGTAACAACTTCGGCAAATCCAGGTGGGTGCCAATCTGCCGATCGATGTCGGTTTCGTGCATTTGCGCAGTGAACTCCTCGTGCACCAGGCGCATGACGTCTTTTTTATGCTCATCGCGCACGCCATCGAGGAACAATGGCCCGGCCATACTCAGCTGCAAACGCACCTTAAAACCCCGTCGCCAGGCCGCCAGTGCCAAGCCCTGGGGGCTGCAGCCACCATGGCCGGAGGTCATGAACACCGTGGTCGCTTCACGCCAGATCTGCAATTCCTCACGCCGCTCCAGCAAGCGCTCAGGTTGCAGCGCGCCCATGGCCATCAGCAGGCAAGCCGGGCCACAGGTAAATTCAGTGGTTTGCGGGTAATAGGGCACCTTGATGTTGCGCGAATCACGATGCTGAACAATGCGCTTTTCCAGGCGCAGCGCATCGGCGTGGTCCTCGTAGTAATCGTGAATCAACGCAAAGCGTCGGTAGCCGTTGCGCTCGTAAAGCGCGATGGCGGTGGGGTTGTCGATACGCACTTCTAGGCGCAGGTATGCGCAGTCATGCTCGACGGCGCAGGCCTCGATACGTTGCAGCAACTGTTTGCCCAAACCGCTGCCGCGAGCCTCGCCAGCAATGGCGATCGAGTACAGGCGCGCCAGCGAGGTGCCGCGATGAAACAGCACCAGTGCGTAGCCGAGCAATCGACCGTCGATCTCGGCGACCATTAACTGCGCATGGGCGCGGGTGATCATCCATTGAAAGCTGCGGCTGGTGAGCCGGTCGGTGGTGAAACATTGCATTTCCAGGGCCAGCAGCGCCGGCAGATCTTCAACTACCGCCAAACGAAAAACAGCATTCATATGACCACCGTAAAAGTTGCGTAACGAAACGGGACTTTCGAAAAACTTCGTGCTTAATAGAAATGGTCTTGTTCTCCAACGGATCAATCTCTATGTCAGCGGTACAGGGTCATTGGCGCGAAGTATCCGAGCAAAGTTTGCCGGCGGCAACTTTTTTAAATCCAGCCATCAGAACTTCCAGTCAAGTGTTGATTATCGTCGAACGCAAGGAAGACTGGGCCTCGTACTTTCCCAGCGAGGACATCGTCACGGCTCAGGAATACCTTGAGCAAACCCGTGACAGCGAGCCGGGCAAGCGGGTGCAGGTGATCAATCTGTGCCGCAGCTACAAGTACCTCGGGCACGGTTACTACTGCTCGCTGTTGGCTGAAGCCCGTGGCCACAAGGTGATTCCATCGGTGCGCACCATCAGCGAGCTGACGAAGAAATCACTTTACGGTCTGGCACTGGACGATCTCGATAAAACCCTGGAAAAGGCCCTCAGTCATCATCTCTACAGCGATACCGAAGGTTTTACTCTGACACTTTACTTCGGCAAGACGCATATCGAGCCGCTGCAGGATCTGGCTCGACAGTTGTTTGAAGTGTTTCCTTGTCCGATCCTGTTAGTTGAGTTTCGTCGAACTAACGGTTGGCACATCGAAGGCATAAAGTCCGGCGCTCTGCACAAGTTGCGTGATGACCAGGAAGATCAGTTCGCCAATGCGCTGGACGGCTTCAGCCGTAAAGTCTGGCGGGCGCCACGCTCGCCACAAGTGGCGCGTTACGACCTGGCGATCCTGCACGATCCGCAGGAAGCCTTGCCGCCATCCAACGCCAAGGCGCTGGAAAATTTCGTGCGGGTCGGCAAGCGCATGGGCATCGACGTCGAGCTGATCGAGCGCAGGGATTATGCGCGGATCGCCGAGTACGACGGCTTGCTGATCCGCGAGACCACCAGCGTCGACAACCACACCTATCGCTTTGCAAAAAAAGCCGAAAGCGAAGGGCTGGTGGTCATGGATGATCCGACGTCGATCCTGCGCTGCACCAACAAGGTGTATCTGACCGACCTGCTCAACAGCCACCAACTGGGCATGCCCGCCACGGAAATTCTCTACAAGGAACGACCGGAAGACTTCGAACGGGTCGGCGAACGCCTCGGTTTTCCGCTGGTGCTGAAGATCCCCGATGGCTGTTTTTCTCGCGGAGTGATCAAGGTCGAAAGCCAGCAGGCATTGCTCGAAGCCACCGCCGAACTGTTCGAGCACTCGGTGTTGCTGCTGGCTCAGGAGTTTTTCTACACCGAGTACGACTGGCGCATCGGCGTGCTCAACCGCAAACCGATCTTCGCCTGCCAATACTTCATGTCCAAGGGACACTGGCAAATCTACAACCACAAAGCCAAGGGCCAGGACATCAACGGCGAGTGTCGCACCCTGGCCGTGCACGAGGCGCCGCGAGCGGTGGTGGAACTGGCGGTCAAGACCGCCAACCTGATCGGCGATGGCCTCTACGGCGTGGACCTGAAACAGGCCGGCGACAAAGTGGTAGTAATCGAGGTCAACGACAACCCCAACCTCGATGCCGGTATCGAAGACGCCTACTTGCAGGACGATCTGTATTCACTGGTGCTGGAGGAGTTCGTGCGACGGCTGGAGCTCAAGCGTCGCGGCCAGGCCTGGTGACGCGCCGATGATCAGCAGTTTCGCATTGAGTCATGGCGCGTTGCAGCGGGTCGAGCGGCTGGATGCCGAGGTGATGCTGTTCAGCAATCCCGATGCGGCCGAACGCGATTTGCTGCACAGCCACTACAAGGTCGACGAACACGCGTTGGCCTCGGCGCTGGACCCGGACGAGGTCTCGCGAATCGAGTTTCACCCTGATCATTTATTCCTGATCTGGAAACGTCCGGAAAACTATTCCGGCGGTGGCAGCCTGGCGTTTGAGGTGTCGTCCTGCGGCCTGCTGTTCGCTCCCGGGCAACTGCTGGTGATCGCCACCGACGACACGCCGTTGCACGGCATCGGCACGCGCCAGCCGCTCAACGCGCCGCTGGATGTGTTGCTCGATTTGCTGTTCAACAACATCCATCACTACCTCGGCCATCTGAAGGTGATCAAACTGGTGGCCCGCGAGCTTCAACAGAAATTCAACGCCTCGATGCAGAACCAGCATCTGGTGCAGATGTTCAACCTCAGCGAAAGCCTGATCTATTACATCAATGCCCTGCACAGCAATGGCGCGGTGCTGACGCGGCTGCGCAATCATGCGGAAAAACAGCATTTCGGCAGCGAGGCGATCGGGCTGATCGACGACCTGATCATCGAGAATAACCAGTGCTACAAGCAGGCGGAGATCTATTCCACGGTGTTCTCGGGGCTGATCGATGCGCGCGGCAATCTGATGAACAACAGCATGAACAACCTGCTGCGCAAACTGACGTTGATCAACGTGGTGTTTCTGCCGTTGAACCTGATTGCGAGCATTGGCGGGATGTCGGAATTCAGCATGATGACGGCGGGCACGCCGTGGTGGATTTCATACCCGCTGTTTCTGCTGGTGATGTTGTTGGGGGCGGGGGGGATGTTGTTTGGGTTGCGGCGGCTGGCCAAATAATCAATGGTGACTTTGCCGACGCCATCGCGAGCAGGCTCACTCCTACAATTTGATTCTCTGTAGGAGTGAGCCTGCTGGCGATGGCGTATTCAGCAACAACGGAAAACCCGGATCAGCTCACCGGGTCCGCCGCCGCGACCTTCCGGCGCTCCCGAACCCCACGCACCACCAGATACAACAACGGCCCAATCGACACAAACACCGCCGTCAGCAACAGATACGGCACCACCGACCAGACCGACATCCCCCGCGCTCGCGCATCCTTGACCATCCACAACCCGGCCAGCGTCGCCAGCAGATACAGATCAATCACCACCTGCGCTGTGTCCGGACGCGACATCAGGCTGAGGCCGAAGTCGATCAACGACTGTTCGGCCTGGAGCATCACCGATACGGTGTAGCCAGTAAACGCAATCAACGCAGTGAGGGGCAGGGCGACAGACATCATGCATTCCTTCCTTGGGTGATGAGCATAATCGCCAGCCTAACTTGGCATCCGCAAATAAGCCATTGACTCGCCGGTCGCCGCCGGGCTAATTTCAGGCCCATGACTTCCACCGTATCGCGCTGCCAGCCAAGCATTATTACCGCCATTCCTCATTTGGCGGGCTAGCTCACGACTGCAGCACCCAACCCGCCCTAGAGGCGGGTTTTCATTTTCTGTCTCCGGGGTTCTGATCAAAACGTCAGGAGACGACCATGTCGTACAGCCCCGTCCAACAAGTCCTGCTTGAGCAGTACGTGAAAAAGATCCTTGCCGCGCCGGTCTACGACATTGCTGTGCGCACGCCGTTGCAAGCGGCGCCGGCGCTGTCCGAGGCGCTGGGCAACCGGATCCTGCTCAAGCGCGAAGACCTGCAACCGACGTTCTCCTTCAAGATCCGTGGCGCCTACAACAAGCTGGTGCAATTGAGCGATGCGCAGAAAGCACGCGGGGTGATCACCGCCTCGGCGGGCAACCATGCCCAAGGCGTGGCGCTGGCAGCGCGGGAGCTGGGGATCGCGGCGACCATCGTCATGCCCTCGACCACGCCCGAACTCAAGGTGCTTGGGGTGCGAAGTCGGGGCGCCGAGGCGCTGCTGAACGGCGAGAGTTTTCCGTTTGCCCTGGCCCATGCGCTGCAACTCGCCGAGCAGACCGGGCGCACCTTTGTCTCTCCATTCGACGACCCGGATGTGATCGCCGGCCAAGGTACGGTGGCCATGGAAATCCTCCGTCAGCATCAGGGCTCGCTGGATGCGATCTTCGTTCCGGTCGGTGGGGGCGGGCTGATCGCCGGCATCGCGGCGTACGTCAAATACCTGCGACCGGAGGTACGGATCATCGGTGTCGAATCGGAGCATTCGGCCTGCCTGAAGGCGGCGCTGCAAGCGGATGCGCGCGTTGTGTTGCCCAGTGTCGGAACGTTCGCCGATGGCGTGGCGGTGGCGCAGATCGGCGCTTATGGTTTTGAGGTGTGCCGGTTCTGCGTGGACGAGGTGGTCACCGTCAGCAATGACGAGCTGTGCGCGGCGATCAAGAATATCTACGACGATACCCGCTCGATCACCGAGCCTTCCGGGGCATTGGCGGTGGCCGGCATCAAGCAATACGTGGCGCGCAGCGGTGTTCGCGGGCAGACCTTCGTCGCGATCGACTCCGGCGCGAATATCAACTTCGACAGCCTGCGCCATGTCGCCGAGCGCGCCGCGGTGTGCGGCGTCCCGGCGTGATAACACTCAGGGCAGCAATGGGCGCAGAAAACTGCGCTCGTAGCTGACGATGAATTTCTTCTGCACCAGTGATTCCACCAGCGCCGTGCTTTCCGGGTCGGTCAGCGCGATGTGCCGGTAGCTTTCGTAATCGGCCAGCGAAGGAAAGCTGAACAGGCAATAAGCGATGTTGCTCGCGCCCTCGGAGGGCAGGAAATAGCCGTGATGCGTGCCGCCCAAGCGCTCGACGATGCCCAGCCAGGCCTTGGCGTAGGCCTCGAATTCGGTCAGTTGGTACGGATCGATCACGTATCGCACATGGCAGGTAATCACGTTTGGCGCTCCCTGTTCAGGTCATTCCGCAATAGCAGTGCCGACCTTGTCCGAAGCCGACCAGATGCGATAGCGCACCTCTACATCTTTCGGGGCGTAGATCACCAGTGGCAGCTTGCTGTTGTAGCGCAGCATGAAGCCGTCACCGACAACCGGGACAAAGGCGCGTTTCTTCGCGGTGCCGGGTGGGCAGGCCATCAGCGTGCTCATCGGGCCAATGACTTTTTCCAGGCGGTAGAACGGATAGCCCCAGCCTTCGAGGTTTTTCTCGTCCAGAGCGCCGCCCAGGCGCTGGCGATTGCAGTCGACTTCCAGGGTTTTGCCGGCGAGCACTTCAACCTGGAAGTTCTCCTCCTGATCCTGTTTGGGCAGGTAGATGACTTGGCGGGTGAAGCCGTTTTCCGCTTTGGGATACGGCGCGACGTCTTCGAGTTTGGCCGCGTGGGCCAGGGTAGACAGGCCGGCAACGAGCAGACCGATTGTCGCGCGAGCGCGTAAAGAACCCATGAAAGCCTCCTGGCGGGTGTAGGGTGGATGTCGGGCATTCTCACTGTCATCAGCGATGAATGCAAACCGGCGTCGACTTGCAAATTGCAGTGCTCAGGAAGGTCAATCTTGCATTTTGCAACTGGCCAACTGCTGGCCACCGTGCCAAGTGCTTGATTTCATGAGGGTCGAAATGACCCGATGAAAGGCACGTTTTATGCGTCGCTTTGGTGCAGCGCACCGGCTTCGGGCGCCTACACTCCAATGGGCATTTCGCAGTACAACCGTTTGCCGCACCAGGGAATCAACGGGGACACACCCGTGCAGGGGCAGCAAAAGCGGTCAACGTGAAGAGTTGATTGGCAGTTTCATCAATAAGGAGAGGTTCACCATGTTTCTGTCTGCCTTGGAACTACGCAATATCATTGAAAGCAGTTTTCTGCCTAAACGCTGCCAGTGCACGCTGTCGCCAGACCTGTCGATGACCGTCAAGGTATTCGGCGATCACCAGACTGACCAGGTTGATCTGCACGTCAGCGGTATCGACGCCAGCCATCTCAATGGCTGTCGCGAGATCAACGAACTGATTGCCGGCCTGCGTTCGGATCTGGCGCAACAAACCACGCCACAGCATTACAGTCCTCGCTCCAGAGCGCTTTAACTCACCGTTTCACCCAGTTCGACCGTCACGCGCCGGGCCTGCACAAAGCCAAGGCCCAGCGCGAACTCGACCAGCACCGCGAGCAGAATCCCGGGGCCGGTGTGGCCGTTCAGCCATTCGCCAAAACCCAGTACCGCCAGACCAAAACAACCGACGATAAACCCGTTGCTCAGGGCATTGCGACCCAGCGACGGCGGCGCGCTGCGCACCAGATAAAACATCATCCCCAACGCCGCAAACAGCACCGCACTGCGCCGCGCTACAAAACCGGCAGCGCTCGAATACTCAATGCTCCAGATCGCCAGCAACACCTGCGGGAAAAAGCCCCAGGCCAGCGCGAGCACAAAACACAACGAAGCAGTGATGATCGACAACGTGCGAAACGACAACTGCATGGCGAGTCCCTGCGGCAGTGAGAAGTGCCCCGAGCATAACCCGCGAACCCTTCACCGCCTACCGCAAAGCCGCAAATCAGAGCCTTCTGTCAGTTCTGGAAGCTGCAGGCGTCAGACATTTTCCGGTAGGTGATTTCCGCCGGCTTGCCTGCATTGTCGATGTACTTCATGTCGGCGGTGATGACCTTGCACTGCTGAGTCTGTGGCTCGGTCAGGGAAATCACTTTGTTCACATGCAACGGCATGCCGTACTGATAGGGAACGGCCTTGGACGTGGCTGAGGTGTCATTGGCCTGAGCCAGTCCGGCGAACGCGGTGCAGGCGAGGGCGCTGGTAAGCAACAGTGTGCGAATGTTCATGAATCGGACTCCCGTGCGACGGAATGAGCGTTCGGCGCCAAACGGCCGAACCTGCCGCACTCGGCGTCAGCCAGGGGCTGAGGTGTGCGGTTCAGTACAGTCTTGGACTGCGGCGTTAAGCGATGGTTAACCTCGCTGAACGCCGGCTGTCTGGCAGCGGGATGATTTCTCGGGGATGCGGTGCCGATTCCTACAAGGGCAGATGCCTTGTCTGCTTTCGGCGCTTGGAGCGGGGCGGTTATGGTTTGGCGTCGCTGCAAAATCAGCGGCTCGGGTTTGGTCACCTGAGAAGAGTTCATTGCATATGTGCCTTCATTTGCACTACGGACACTCATGTTCGTAAAGTGCACTGCTGTGGCGGCTGTGTGCAGGACGCCTTCGGGCGAGCTGAGTTTGAACTGTTCTCGGTTGACCAAGCCTGTACACGGCCGCCTCCCACCGTTTGGTCACGGTGTTGGCGGATACCCTCTAATACAGTTGAGTAATCAGTATGCCAATACTAAATCCGCTTCCAAACCGCTATCACCCGCTCAACAGCGGCGTCACCGACAGCGCGCCAATGGTCATCGACACCCAAGCCAACCCCCAAGACATCCTCGAGTCCGCCGTCCAGCGCATCCGCGCCTGCAGCGACCTGCTCGAAACCCTGCACTGCATGTGCTTCCGGCATGGCGATGTTCAGGACATTCCACACATTACCCATGCGCTGTACCTGCTGGCGCAGGACGGCAATGATTTGCTGCAGGTGGCACAGCAGCAGATGCTGGATTGGAAGGCGCCGGTTTGATGCCTTGAATGAGAACGGGAGTAGGATCGCGTTGGACGAACCTCACGCTATCTACTCCTCCCGTTTGTATGATTCTCGTGCCCTTCTATTCGAATAAAACAAGCTAACGGCTTAGCTTGTCAGGAAAGAAGGACAGGGGAGGGTGAATGGATATCCATTTTTTTGATTGCTCTTTAGCTTCTAATATTTGCGAAGGGGTCAACTTGGAAGCAATGAGGGGAAGTTTGTATTTAACATTTTCCTGCATTCCGCCCCCGCCATCCAAGCTACTTAGAGAAAAAATAAGCGAGTATCCCTTTACAGGATCATACGGAAAGCCATAGGTGTCGGGCTCGTGAGCCAAGTATGAACCGTATCCATATACGGACTCTGCGTAGCCTGATACTGCGGCTTGCTCATTCCAATGTCGGAAGCCTTCAATATCTCCTTTCTCAAAAAGAAGAGCAGCCAACTCCATCATTGATCTAGGGTTGCCGCCTTCAGCTGAAAGTTTGTACCATTTTTCAACTGCCTCACTTCGCTTCCATGGTAGCAAAAATCCCTCACCTTGCTTAAGTGAAGTGGCAAGCCAGTATTGTGCAAGAGCATTTCCTGAAGTTGCAGATCGTTCTAGCCAAGTATCATCTAGAGTGATTTCATACATTATGTACATCGCTTCTGCGTCGCCAGCATTTGCTTTTTGTTGGGCTAATTGTTTTGCTTGGTTTAACCACTCTATTACCGGCTTCTGCGAAGGAGAGCAGTCGTTAGAGATTTCGCACATGTCATGCTCAATACGGCCCAATTGGATCATGGCATAAAGATCGTTCTGACCTGCTGACGCTTCATACCATTTCTTTGCTTCCTTATTCATGTAATGATTTTTCTTACGAAGAGCCTCACCTAAATAATATTGAGCTTCGTGGTCGCCCGCTTCTGCAGCGGTTGTTAAGAACGGGATTGCTGAGGTGGCTTTGTATTGATTGTATAGATTTATGCCTTGTTGTTTTGCAGGGATTTGGTTCGGCGTTATCTGGGTGTTTGCGTGACAGCCAAGTGGCAGCAGTAATAATAAAGTGAAAATTATTCTGGTTGTCATGAGTATTCTGCGTGATATTTTATTTTGCTCCTTCAGATTCCCGGGTCGGAACTGTATGGGTTGCTAAAAGGAGGTAATAAAAATGATTGTAAGTTGGCAGGAAATGCAGGCGGCCTACAATCCATAAATATTTCGAGAAGTCTATAAATAATCTGAATTAATTGCCAAGCTTGTCTGGAAAAAAAGAAAGTGGTGGATGAGTGGCTTTCCAGTCTTTTGCCACTTCTAGTGACTTTTCAGTTTGTTCTGATGTCATTTTTTCGCGTATTTCCTCACTTTTTCTCTCAACATATCTCCCGATTCCGCCACTGTCCTCAAGCTCCTTAAGAAGCGTGAATAGCGCATAACCTTTGACCAAGTCTAGTGGGTAGCCTATTTTGTCTGGTGTATGCGCTATGTAGGCGCCGTAATTGCTTATGGCGGCTTGATCGCCAGTCGCTGCTGCAGTTTCAAGCCAGTGGCGCATGCCTACGACATCTCCTTCTTCAAATAAAATTTGTAGATAATCCATCATTGCTTTTGGGTGTCCGCCCTCAGAAGAAAGTAGTAGCCATTTTTTGATAGAGGCCTCGCGTTTTCCAGGAATCAAGAAAAAACCTTCACCTTGGCGTTCGCTTACAGCCATCCAATATTGTGCAGTCGGATATCCCGCATTTGCGGATTTTTCTAGCCACTCACGATTAAGAGTGATCTCATACATCAGATACAGGGATTCAGGATCACCTTTTTGTGCTTTTGGCAAAACTAGCTCATTAGCTAGTTCAAACCATTCTGCTTGTGTTTTTTTTGATGGTGAGCAGTCGCGTATTTCTTGGCAGGGTTCACTTTTGAATCGTCCCAGTTGGATTATTGCATATACATTGTTATTTTCTGCTGCGGACTCATACCAGTGAAGTGCCTCTGGAGTCATGTAGCCATTACGTTTTCGAATAGCCTCACCCAAGTAATATTGCGAGGTTGTATTTCCAGATTTTGCTTCTTTTTCTAATGCGGGAAAAGCTGCGTCGATTTTTAGTTGGTTATATAGGGCTACGCCCGGCGAGACTACTTGTTCTTGCTGTTTTAATGGGGTGGCTTTACAGATGGTAAAAAGTGAAGCAGCTAATAGAAATGTTAACGCTTTCATCAAAATCAGCGACTTAGTTTGTCTGGAAAAAACGAAAGTGGCGGATGAGATTTCTTCCATTGAATGGCAAAGTTTTCCGCTTCTTTTATTTGCTGAGAGGTCATTTTTTCTGCGATTTCCGGAAGAACTTCCTCGACGTAGACCTGCACGTTGCCCCCGCCATCAAGATCTTTTAAAAGCGAAGTGATAGCGTAACCTTTAACCAAGTCTAGTTCGAAGCCAAATCGTTCGGGAGCATGCGCTAAATAAGCACCGTAACTGCTCACGCCGCTTTTGTATCCTTTCTCAGCCGCTACTTTTATCCAATGCCGAGCAACTTTAAGATCACCTTCATTCTCATAAAGGTAAGCGGCATACTCCATCATGGCTCGAGGATTTCCTCCTTCTGCGGATGCTTTAAACCAATTTCCCACTGCCTCCTTACGTTTCCAGGGAAGTAAGAAGCCCTCACCTTGCTTGTCACCAATTGCCATCCAGAATTGTGCATCTGGATTGCCGGCATTTGCAGACTTTTCTAACCAATCACGATTCAATGTAATTTCATACATTACGTACATGGCCTCCGCGTCACCTTTTTCTGCCAAAGGTTCCGCAAGCGCACGAGCATTTTTCAGCCAGTCGACAGGAGGTTTACCGGAATCAGGGCAATTACTCATTACTTTGCAAAGATCGTTGCCACTCCGCCCCAACTGAATCATGGCATATAAATTTTCTTGCGCAGCAGCGGCCTCATACCATTCTTTAGCTTCTGAAGTCATGTAGCGATTGCGCTTTCGAAGAGCCTCTCCTAAATAGTATTGTGATTCCGAGATTCCCGACTGTGCTTCTTTTTTTAGTTCAGCTATAGCAGAGTCTATTTTTAGCTGGTTGTATAAAGTTATTCCCTTGCTAAATCCGTTTTCTTGTGCTGCGACTGCGCACGTTTCGGTGAGCGCAGAAATAACTATCGCTAAGATCCGAAAATATACGCTCACTAAAATTAATATCCTAGCTTGTCAGGGTAGAACGAGAGAGGCGGGTGGTTGGCCTTCCACGTTTTTGCGAGGTCTTTCGCTATTTCTATTTGTGCTTTTGACATGTTTTTTTCTATATCGGGGAAGGTGTCATTGACGTCTCGTATTACATTGCCTCCGCCATTAAGTTCCAGCAGGTTTGACAGTAAAGCATGTGATTTTATCGGGTCGAATACGAAGCCGTATTTTGAGTTCTCTTCGCCTATGTAGGATGCATATCCAAATACACCTTCTACGAAGCTCGACTCAGCTGCTTTTTCGTTCCAGCTTCTGAACGAGGCTAAATCTTTTTTTTCGATCATGATCGCGGCTAACCCCATCATCGCAGGTGGGTAACCATTTTCCGCAGAGGCCTTCATCCATCGTTCGATAGCTTGGTTGCGCCTAGAGGGTAGTAAAAATGAACCACTTCCTTCCTGGTATTTAGTCGCCAGACGGAACTGTGCAAATGCGAATCCGTTCTCTGCTGATTTCTCCAACCAGTCATCGTTCCCTGTCATTTCATATAACAGGTACATTGATTCGCTATCTCCCTGCGTTGATCGTTGAGTTGCAAGGCTTTTAGCTTTGATTACCCAACTGCTAGGAGATTCTTCACCCGGTGGACAGTTTTTCATGGTTGAACACAAGTCGTCTCCAATTCTCCCGAGGCGAATCATAGAGTAGATATTCCCCTTTCTTGCGGAACTTTCATATGCTTTTTTAGCTTCCGGAGTCATGAAGCGGTTGTTTTTTCTTAATGCCTCACCCAGATAATAAAGTGCTTCATCATCACCGCCTTCGGCCGCTATTTTGAGTGGTTCGATTGCAGAAATAGCCTTGTATTGATTGTAAAGTTCAATACCTTTTTTTTTGGCTTCTTCTTGCTGCTGGGTGAGAGCGGCATTCGCAGTGTTGCAGAGCAATATGAAGAAAATACAAAGAGAGGTGTTGAATAATTTTATAAATTTCAATTTGGTTTGCTCGCTGGAGCTGAGTATCTTGCTGACGATTTTGGTATGTAGCTGTTTTCGTGCTTACACAGTATTTTTCTAAAATGCGTTCCTTTGGCGCAATAAAGACTTTTTTGTCAAAATCCATATTTTCCGGGATAAAAGGATAGAGGTGGATGTGTGCTTTTCCACTGCTGAGCGAATACCTTGGCTTCTATTAGCTGCTCAGCACTCATTTTTTCAGCAATTTCCGGCAGAACTTCATCTACGTAAGGCTGTATGTTTCCACCGCCATCGAGTTCCTTCAGTAACGATGTCAGTGCGTAGCCTTTTACTAGGTCAAGCGGGAAGTCATATAAAGAAGGGGCATGAGCAAGATAAGCTCCGTAGCTACTAACGCCAGACTCATACCCCGTTTTTGCCGCCTCTTCTATCCAATGTCGGGCTACCCCGATATCGCCGCCGTTTTCATAAAGAAATGCGGAGTATTCAAGCATTCCTGCGGGAAAACCATTTTCAGCTGATGCTTTTAACCAACGTCCGACTTCTTCCGTTCGTTTCCAAGGCAGAAAAAATTTTTCACCTTCTTTGTAGCGATTTGCCAAAAGCCACTGCCCTCTGGCGAAGTTAGCTGTTGCGGATTTTTCCAGCCACTCTAATTTCCCAGAAGACAGATATTTAATATACATCGCCTCACCGTCACCATCGTCTGACTTTCGTACGGTCTCTTTATTTAATAATTCTAACCAGTCGGCGCGTTTTTTCGAGCCTTGAGGACAATTATTCATGACCTCGCATAAGTCATTGTTTGATGTCGCAAGTCTTAACATTGCGTACAAATCGCCTTGCAAAGCAGCAGATTCATACCATTTTTGAGCCTCGGAAGTAATGTATTGTTTTTGCTGTCGAAGTTCTTCCGCTAAATAATATTGCGCCTCGGCGTCTCCTGCTTCTGCAGCAATTTTTAATTCTGCGGCTGCGGGTTTGTATTGGTTATAAAGTACCAATCCTCTCTCTTTTGCCTCTTTTTGTGATGAAGAAAGATCGGCATGCACTTGGCTGCATAATGTCAGGGTAAATAATCCTGCGCACAATATGGATTTGATTGACATAAGTAATCTTCTCTTTAATTCTTTGGGCCAACATAAGTAGCTTGACCGCTCGGCAGGAATGTATTGCCATAATATTTTATTCGCTTGCAATATCCATCCAGGCGTGCGCCAAGCACCTCAACGTGCTTTTTGTATCGACTGCGCATTCTGTCATTATCTACGCTAACTAGTCTTAGGACGGCTTCAGACATGAAGTTATCAATTCCTAGTCTATTTTCACAATAAGTTTGCTCAGGGTCGCTGGCGTCTTTTGTCCCAAAGCGATTCATGCTCATGCACGCCTCTTCAAATTGTGCTTGTGCAAGGGGGATTGTTCCCTGTGTTTCAGCTTGGCGAACAATCAGTCCAAGTATGCGCTCAATAGCTTGCTGTTGGATTAAGTGGCATTGGGCTTTTGAGTATTCCTTTTCCGCAGGTTTAATATCAGTCTCCTGCATCCCATACTCTCTAATCTTAAATGAGCTGGCCTCAGAGGTTAGTGTCATGAGCATTGGGCCAAGCGCACCAGGGGTTGCTGCTAATATCCATTGTTCAAGCTCAGTTTGATTGCGATAGTTCATGATCGTATGTGCAATCGTCGCCCCTCTGCCACCGCCAGTTAACGCCTCGTATAAGGACATCACCATGTCCACGCCTTGCATATAAAACATCGCAACTTCCATGCCTGCAGCGCCAAGGAAGTTAAGCTTGTCTATGTAATCAGCTGCATCATCGGTTACAAAAATTAGCGTTTTATCCTGGTTTTTGTGGATTTCTCGACGCACGAGATTAATCAGGTCAGTAACCCCGTCATAACCGACTTCGAACTGGAATTCGCCTCCCGCTCCCGCACCGACAATTAGTGATGCCTTGAACCGCATAATGAAGCGGCCTTCGTGCAAAGAAATGCCGATGTCTGCATTCGTGCCTAGCCCGTATGCGGCGGTAAAACCAGCAGTAAGTTTGGCAAGACTGGACCATTGGCTGGCCTTTGTGCTGTTGACACTGTTACCCATTCCGGGTGTTGGCGCGGTGCGCAGGGCTGCTATGTCTTTCGGTGGTGCCCAGTTCAAAGCGCCGGTCAGCAGGATCCCTGCTTGCACTCCCGCGAAGAGGTTAAATTTAGCTTTGGCGCCGTCCTCTACTCGAATTTTGGCGGCATTGCCTTCCAGCACCGGTTCGCTTCTCGCAGTTCCAGCGGTTGAATTTGTCGCTTCTGGACGTTCTGCGTCGGTGATTTCCGGAAGGTTAAGGCCGCCTTGTACGTTTGCACGTCCCAACTGAACGCTGGAGGAAAGAAGGAGAGTGGCACCCGTGTATCCCCACGCTCTGGCGCCCAGGTGGATGGAGAACCGACCGAGATTCAGGTTTTTGCGATTTTTGTCGTAGTCGAGGTAAGGAATCAGGATGTCTTTGGCCTGATCTCTGCCCGGAAGATCCATTTTCATCAGTTCGACTTCGCCACGTGCGAGGTCAATGGCCAGGCTTGCTTCAGCCTTGGCGGAAGCTTTGAAGTTATCCGCGACACTGAATGTCGGGCCGTTTATTTTAGCGCCAGTGTGGATTGATGACTGCGGCGGTGTGAGGCAACGCACGAGTTGCGCTTGGGGGCTATTGTCGAACAGGCGCAACGAGCTTCTGACTTCTTCTTTGAAGAGCAACTGACGAAGACGAAGTCCCCAGTCCTTGCGGGCTCCTGCATCCTCAAAGGTTTCGACCTTGTAGTTTTTCGACTTCAGGTAAGAATGGAACAGCTCTACATCAAACCAGCCTTTCTCATCAAACCAGTCACTCTGCTGATCTTTGATGGCTAGTGCACCTTCCGCTCGCAGCCACTCATGGAAAGGATTGTCGTCAGTGTCCGATGTTGCTTTTCCGTTGCTGTTTCCCGGAAGTTTCTTCAAGTCCTTGCTTGCTTTGGCGCCGATTTCACTCGCGTCCTTTTTCAGTACCTTTGTGATGCCCTCCAGATTGAGCAGACTCAGGTGTTTAACGGGACTGTTGGGACTATTGAAAAGTGCAACTTCGCGCAAAGGAAATTCTGCTTTGACCAAGCGCTCTTCCGGTTTTGGTTGAAACTGCTCTGGTTCCCACAGGAGATGTCGTAATGGCAGGGCTGCAGCAACCGCCGCTTCAGCGTCTTCGCGGAGTTTAAGGCGATCTTGTTGGATGCGCTGCCACTCTGCTTGCTCCGCTTCCACGATTCCTGTGGGGGGCGCGACGTTTTGGCCGCTGGCGTCAATCCAGGCTTTATATTTCGTGCGGATCTGCTCGGTGAGCTTGATCTGTTGCTGCTCCATCTCGAGATATGCTTTGAACTTCTCGACACCTGCGCTGATGTCACCCGTCTCAGGAATGAGCGCAAACTCCGGTAGGGCCAATCCGTAGTCGGCAACTTTCAAAATCGCATCGATATAAGCAGAGAAGTCTTTTTCGACTTTTTTGCGCTCGTTAGCGACTTCCTTTAAATAACCACACATCCGGGCTTTGCCATCGATTACGCAGTTTGTGGCGTCCAGATAAGCCTTTTTGTCTTTCTGAAAGTCTGCCTCCTTCAGAGTCGTCAACTTGCCACTCTTCGTGAGCGCAGCGCGGGCTTTCAAGTAAGTCTGCACGCGATTTCTTGCTTCGATCGCCCCCGGGGAAAACAGGTTGCCGCTCTCGTAGGTGTAGCCAGCAATTTTTGCCTGTGCAACTGCAATCGCTTTCAGCTTCTTCCATTCGTTGTAGAGGCGCTGCAGTTTCTGGCCGTCAGAGTTGGCTTCAAGCAGGCTCGCTTGCTGTTGATTGGCAAGCTCCCGATTGCGAGCGTATTCGCTTTGGTCTGGCAGTTTGTCCAAAGCAGCGGAGTTCCGGGCCTCTCGGCTGACAGCCTTCAATCGCATAGCCATGGTGGGCTGCGCGATATCGGGTTCCTGAGCCTCGATTTCGAGCATTCGGCTTTTTTGCTCGCCTTGCAGGAAATTACTCAGTTTGGGCTCCAGAAAGTACTCTAGAAGCCCTGCGGTGTTCATTCCCTTGAGTCGTTCTTCCGGAGACTTGCTGGCGCTGATGTGTTGCTCGAGTTCATTCATCGCCTCTTTGATCGAGCTGGCCGCTCGCTTAGGCAACAGGTAGAACATTTTTTCCTTGGTGGCGTAAATCACTTCGCCATATTCCGTCGAGCAGGCCGCCTTCACTTCGTCGAACGCGTTAGAGCAACTGTCAGGCGCCTCAGGCTGGGGATCAAGTTCCAAAGCAGGCTTGCTTTCGACCGGTACCGCTGAAGTCGACGCGTTCGCACGTGGTCCGTTGAGATCTACCTCGGGTGCTTCTGAAATTTCAGTTTCCATTTCGCTTCCATTCATTCTTTACGGACGGGCTCATCAAGCAGCGCTGTTAGCGAGTTGCTGCAACTGCTGCACTTTGATGAACGACTCTTCCCTTGATTGCAGGATGGCCATTGCCTGTGGCTGCGTTTCGAGCAGCGGGCCGTTGGTGATTTGGCCCAGTTTCAGTAAATGACGACCTTCGTAAATGTTGTGGGCAACCAGCACATTGAGGTTTTCCACGAGGTTGGGCAGTTGTTCGTCGGTAGGTTCACCGTAGGCAGAGTATTGCTCGTCTGCCCAGTAAACCCATCCAAGATGCTCCTGAACCTTTGGCGCTGCTGGTGGCAGGTTGAACGCTGAGACGTCGCCCAGCCATTCAAGTTCCGAAAGGGCTCGCCAACTGAGCCAGCGACCGCGATTGCGCCCGAAGTGAACCGGTGCCGGGCTGTATACGTGTTGCCAAGGGCCGTAGAGCTGATGCGAACTTTCACCGGCGGTGTAGGCCAGCGCGGCCCACAGACTTGGCTTGTGATAACTCAACAGACTTTGACCGCCGGAGCCATCGTTGGCACGCAGGAGCCAGCGGGCGTGTGCAAGTGCTTTGACTGGATCTGCTGTGGTGAGGGCGATGCCGGCAAAGTTCTCTTCGCAGAGACTTGCCGCTTCTGCAGCGAGACGACTGCCCCACGGTGCGACTAGCCAGAGAGGGCCGTCAGCGGCGATTTCGGCGAAGTCGGTGTTGAGGAACAGGCCTTGAGTGTCGACGGGTTCGCCGACCCGGTAGAGGCGGCTCATGGCTTCTGGCTGACGGATGCGATCAATGATGAAACACAGGCTCAGGTCGGAGCTTTCTTTCGGCAAACCCTCGAAGGCGTAGCGCGGCGCTTCGAGGAGGGCGCTCAGTGCTTTTACATGCATGTGCAATCCTTACGGCTGCAAGCGCCGTTGCTTTGTTTGCCGCACAACGGCGTGATACCGGACTCGTTGAGGCGTTTGGGCAGCGGGATGAGCACTTTGCCCGCCTTATCCACATCCGCCACTTTCATCGGCCCTGGCAGCAACGGCGCGGCCGGCGTACCTACACCCGGTGCACCGCCGGTATTGACCTTCACCTCGGCACCGCTGATGGTCACGCCACCGGCGTCGACCTTGACGAAGCTGCCGCCGGCTTTGGCGGTCAGTTCCATTGCGCCTTCGACGACGACTTTCTGGCCGGCGTAGTAATGGATTTCGCTGCCGGCTTCGACGAATTGCGCTGTGCCTACTTTGAGGTGCTGGGTGACTGCGACGGTCAGGTGATCATCTGCGCGCATTTCACTGACACGATTCAAATGGGTGATGCGGTGCTCTTCGACTTTGAATTCGCTGTAGGTGTTGGCCTCAACCGTGTCATGCCGCTCATTGCCCACGCGGATCTTCTGGTCGTGCTCGATGTTCTCGTCCCAATCCCGCTGCGCATGGATGTAGATCTGCTCCACACCCTTTTTGTCTTCAATCCGAAACTCGTTGTAGCCCTTGCCGCCCGGGGAGCTGAGGGTTTTGAAGGTGCTGCGGGTCTTGTTTGCCGGCAGGTCGTAGGGGACGACGTTTTCCTTGTGGTACAGGCAGCCGGTGACGAGTGGCTGGTCGGGGTCGCCTTCGAGGAAGGTGACGAGGACTTCCATGCCGATGCGCGGGATGGCGATGCCGCCGTAGGCGGCGCCGGCCCAGCCGCTGGCGACGCGCAGCCAGCAGGTGGTTTTGTCGTCGGACTGGCCGTCGCGGTCCCAGTGGAACTGGACTTTGATGCGGCCGTACTGGTCGCAGTGGATCTCTTCGCCGGCCGGGCCGGTGACGATGGCGGTCTGGCTGCCGAGGACTTTGGGTTTCGGGTGTTCGAGGGCAGGGCGGTAGTGCGCATCCCACGGGGTGGCGAGGAAGCTGTTGCGGTAGCCCTGGTGGAAATCGCTTTTGTTGTCGGTGACGTCGCTGGTGACGTTTTCACCGAGCACTTGCGGTTGTTTGCCTTCGTGGAAGACTTCCAGCAGCAGCCACAAGTCGTTCCATTCAGCGCGCGGGTGTTCGGCCAAGGTCAGGAAGTGGCCGCTGGTCAGGGTCGGTTCGTCACCTTTGCCTTCGGCGAGTTTGTAGTCGCTGCGATGACGTTCGAGGGCGCGGGTCGAGAGGAATTTGCCGCGCTCGCGGGTGGTGAAACGACCGGGGTAATCGTAGTCCTCAAGATCCGGGGCGAACTCGGATTTGACCGCGCCTTCGGGCAGGATCTTCGGTTTTTCGAAGTCGTAGTCGCGGCGGCTGACGCGCGTGGTGCGGGTTTCCAGGCGCAGGTTGAAGCGCTTGATCACCGGTTTATCGGCGCTCATGCCGGAGTCTTGCTGGTAGCTCACGGCCTTGAGTTTGCGGAACACCGTCTGATCGTCGCCGAACACCAGTTTGTGCCCGCTGCTGCTGTGCTGGAAGTGGAAGTGAATGCCTTCCTCTTCGCACAGGCGCTGGATGAAATGCAGGTCGGACTCGTCGTACTGCACGCAGTAATCGCGCTGCGGGTACTCAGCGTTGAGCTGGAAGCTGTAGGCGTCGGCCAGAATGCCGCGATCTTCCAGCACCTGGGCGATGATCTTCGGCACCGTGAGGTTCTGGAAAATCTGCTGGTCATGGTTGTGCCGCAGATAGGCCAGCTGCGGCACCAGGCTGATGCTGTAACGGGTCAGGGTTTTGCCGGAATCGCCTTGTTCGATGCGATACACCAGGCCATGAATCTTGCCTTCGCCGGTGGCACCGAAGGTCAGGACGCCGGGCTTGTGCAGCAGCTCTTCGAGTTTGAGGTCGGGGCGGGCGCTGACCAGTTCGAGGTCGAAACGGAAAGGCTCGTTGAGGGCTTCGCGACCGGTGAAGCTGAGCACTTGCAGGTCGGCGGAGGCGCCTTCGAGGGTAAGGGTAATGTGGGTAGCGTTGGCGTCCAGCATGCCTTGAATTCCGTCCATTGAATAAGCAGGTGACGGATGATGGAGGATTAGACCGCCTCGTTCAAGGCGCAAATGCCGTAGGGAAGGGACCCGCAGGGTATAGGGAAAACCCCTATGACGGCGTTTAAACCCAATGAAACCGGGGGCTTCGCAGTCGTGAGCCCTTGGTCAGCGCATGATTTGAGCCAATCGCAGGCCGAAGAATCGCCAGTCAGTTTCAGACTAAAGTCGCCTTCAACCCGTAAAAGCCATCTGCCATCATTGCAACTCACCCCTGCGTGTCCACTTCTTCCCGGCTGTTTTTGACCCGGGACGGGAGCTATTTTTCTGGCTGACTGCGCCCCGGCGCAAACGCTGTACTGTTGGAGTTTTTCATGCGTCCCCCATTCCCTCTCATCACCCCGCGCCAGTCGTTTGGCTTCGGAGCCGTTGTGCTGTGCGCCGGTTTTGTCGCGCAGGTTCAGGCCAGCGGTTTTCTCGAAGACACCACGGCGAAAATCGAATCGCGCACGGTGTACTTCAACCGCGACTTCCGTGATGGGCATACCTCCAGCGATCAGGGCGCTTCCAAGCGTGAAGAGTCGGCGCAAGGTTTTATTCTGAATCTGCAATCGGGTTACACCGAGGGCACGGTCGGCTTCGGTATCGATGCGCTGGGCATGCTCGGGTTTCAGCTCGACTCCAGCCCCGATCGCAGCAACAGCGGCTTGCTGCCGTCCAGTGGCGAGAACCCGCGCGGCTCGAAGGGTCAGTACGCAAAAATGGGCCTGACCGCCAAGGTCAAGGTCTCGGACACGGTGTTGAAGTACGGCGCACTGCTGCCGGATCTGCCACTGCTCAAGTACAACGACGGCCGCTTGCTGCCGACCATGTTCAACGGTGCGATGCTGACCTCCAAAGAAGTGAAGGATCTGACCTTCATGGCCGCGCGTCTGGACAAGTACACCGCGCGTGATTCCACGGATTCGCAAGACATCCGCGTGCACTGTAAGAACAAGCGCTACGCCTGCAACACCACCGCCGATCATTTCGACATGTACGGCATCGATTACAAGATCAACGATCGCCTGACCGCGCAGTATTACTACGCCGAGCTGGAAGACATCTACCGCCAGCACTTCATTGGCTTGCTCGGCAACCAACCGCTGGGTGACGGTGTGCTGAAGGCCGATCTGCGTTTGCTGAAAAGTGCCGACAGCGGTGATGCCAAAGCCGGCTCCATCGACAACCGCGCCTTGAGCGGCATGCTCTCGTACGGCATCAGCGGCCACACCTTCAGTGCCGGCTGGCAGCGCATGAACGGCGACAACTCGATGCCGTACCTCGATGGCAGCAATCCGTATCTGGTCAACTACGTGCAGGTCAACGACTTCGCCGCGGCGCAGGAGCGTTCCTGGCAGTTGCGTTACGACTATGACTTCAAGGCCATCGGCATCAACGGTTTGAGCTTCCTGACCCGCTATGTCAACGGTGATCACATCAAGGTCCCGGGCAGCGATCAGGAAGGCAAAGAGTGGGAACGCGACAGCGAGTTGAAGTACGTGATCCAGACAGGCACGTTCAAGGATGTCAGCCTGCGCCTGCGCAATGCGACTTACCGCACCAACTATGAAAAGTTTGCCCGGGATGTGGATGAGACCCGGTTGATTGTGAGTTACAACTTTTCGGTGTTGTAACCCTGAGAACTATGGCGCCTGGATGACCGCTATCGCGAGCAGGCTCACTCCTACAAAGGGATTTAGGTAGACGGCGATAGCGTGTTCGCCATCGATCCCTTGTAGGAGTGAGCCTGCTCGCGATTGGGCCTGATAGTCATCCCTACAACCAATGCCAGAACCGGCTCCAGAAGCCGCGATTCAGATCCTCTTTGCACCCGGCATACTGCCGCGCATACACGTCGGAGCGCGCCTGCACTTTGCGCGCAGTCGGCATCAGCCAGGCCTTGCTGGCGTAGGTCTTGTTGCGGAAACCGCCCCAGCCTTCGTGGTAGTTCAGGTACTGGTTATAGGCGTCGTACTTGTACACGCCGTTGATCGAGGTGGTCTTGTCCATGTACCAGCCGACGAAATCGATGGCGTCATCGAAGTCTTCGCGGTCGGCCCAGTTGCGCCCGGTACTCTTCTGATAATCGGCCCAGACTTCATCCTTGGCCTGGGCATAGCCCGAGGCAGTCGTCACCCGGCCCCACGGGATTACCCACAACAGGTATTTGCGCGGCGTCTTGGCGTCGTAGCGGTAGCCGGACTCCTGATACATGATCGCGAAGGGCACCTGGATCGGCACGCCCCAACGCTTTTGCGTGACTTGCGCCGCATCGTACCAGTCGCTTTTCTCGCGGAAGATCTCGCAAATGTCTTCCGGCGAACGCGGCGGCGAGGTGCCGCAGCCGCTGAGTAATCCCGCCAGTATCAAAAGTCCCGCCATCCGCCCCGACATCAAACCGTCATCCCCATGCGCGCAAAAAGGCCGACAGTCTACGCGCTCAGCTCAACTGGTGACGATAGGGCAAATCCGGACCGGTCTTGCTGCACGTAAGGGCGGCCGCCTGTACGGCAAACCTGAGCATCGCGTCGATCTGCTCGCGGCTGAGCTGTCGCACGCCCTCAACCGAGTCCATACCTTGTTCGGTCAGCCAGGTGATCAGCGCCGCTTGAAAGGTATCGCCGGCGCCGACGGTATCCGCGATCTTCACCGAGCACGCTGGCACCGACCACGAACCGTGGGCGCGGCTGAATACGGTGGCGCCTTCGCCGCCACGGGTGAGGAACACCAACTGGCAGCGATGCTGCAGCCAGCCTTCGATCACGCGTTTTGGGTCCTGCTCGGGATACAACAGGCTGAGGTCTTCGTCGCTGACCTTGATCATGTCGGCCAGTTGCACCAGGGTCGCCACGCGCTCGCGCCACAGGTCGATGTTCGGTTCCGGGTTGAGGCGCACGTTGGGGTCGAGGGTGATCAGGCGCTTGCCGCTTTCGCGCTGCACCAGGGTCAGCAGGGTGTCGGCGATCGGTTGCACCACCAGCGAGAACGAGCCGATGTGCAGACCACGCACTTCAGGGCCGAGCTGGGGCAGGTGGGTGAGGCTTAATTGGCGATCAGCGCAGCCCTCGCCGCGAAAACTATAATGCGGCGAGCCATTGGCGCCGACCGCGACCATCGCCAGCGTGGTTGGCGCGGCGAAGTCGATCAGGTAGTCCGCACGCACGCCTTCATCCTGCAACACCTGCTGCAAGCGTCGGCCGAGATAGTCGGTGGACAGCCCGGCAAACAACGCCGAATCCACACCCAAGCGGCGCAAGCCGACCGCGACGTTGAACGGCGAGCCGCCGGCAATCGCCTTGAAATTCACTTTCGAAGCCAGACCGCTGGCATCGTCTTCGCTGAAGAAATCGAACAGGGCTTCGCCACACACCAAATACATAATTGTTTGCTCTTTATAGGGTTGCGACATGCTGTTGATAGCGTTCATAGGCCTGCTGGAACGCCGCGACATTGGCGGCAACCGGCAGGGTTTCACTGTGCAGATCGAGCTTCACGCAGCGCTGGCACAGATCGGCCAAAGTGTCTTCGTGGCCGTTCGACCATGACTTGCACCACGCCGCCTGAATCGCCGCGCCAAGGGCTGCGGCTTCGCTGTGTTCGGTGCAGATCACCGGGGTATTCATGATGTCGGCGACGATCTGCCGCCACACCGCGCTTTTCGAACCGCCGCCGATCAGGCAAATGCTGCGGCTTTGTAAACCATTGTGGCGCAACAGATCCAGTCCATAACGCAAACCGAAGGTGGTGCCTTCAACTACCGCGCGACACAGGTTGGCCTGGGTCAGGTTGCTCAAGGTCAGGCCGTGCAGGCTGCCGGTGGCATGGGGCAGGGCGGGGACGCGCTCGCCGTTGAGAAATGGCAGCATGCTCACGCCTTCGGCACCGATCGGCGCCTCGGCCACGAGGTCATTGAACTGCTGGAGATCGAGGTCGAACAGTTCGCGGATCGCACCGGTGGCGTTGGTCAGGTTCATGGTGCAGATCAGCGGCAGCCAGCCGCCGCTGGACGAACAGAAGGTCGCGACCGAAGCGTCAGCGCTGACTTTTGGCGCCTCGGCGTAGGCGTACACCGTGCCGGAGGAACCGAGGCTCATGGTGATCGCTCCCGGCTGAATGTTGCCGGTGCCGATGGCGCCCATCATGTTGTCGCCACCGCCGCTGGCGACCAGCGCATTAGGGTTAAGGCCGAGCTGTTCGGCAATCGCCGGCAGCAGGGTGCCGACCGCCTGATGTGCGTCGATCAGCTCCGGCAACGCGGCTTGCAGGCGACCCGTGGTGTCGATGTCGCGCAGCAGTTGTAAATCCCACTGGCGACTGCGCACGTTGAAATAGCCGGTGCCAGAGGCGTCGCCGTACTCGCTGCAGGCGCGGCCGGTGAGCCAGAAGTTCAGATAATCGTGGGGCAGCAGGATGCGTGCGATGCGCGAGAACACCTCAGGATGCTGTTCTTTGGTCCAGAGCAGTTTCGACACGGTGTAGCCCGGCGCGATGACCACCCCGAGGCGCTCCAGAGAGCCTTTTTCACCGCCGAGGTGTTTGAGCAGACGGTCGTTTTCGTCAGTGGTTTCGGTGTCGCACCACAGCTTGGCCGGGCGCAGCACCTGGCCCTGATCGTCGAGCAGCACCAGACCGTGTTGCTGGCCGGAAACGCCGATGCCGAGGATCGCCTGACCGTCAACATTGGCTGCGAGCAAGGCGCGGCGGGTGGCGAGGGCGAAGGCGTCCAGCCACTGTTGGGTGTCCTGCTCGCGCCGGCCGTTGGCACCGCTGATCATCGTGTGCGTGGCCGCGCCTTCGCCGAGCACCTGACCGCTGCTGGCATCGAGGATGATCGCCTTGGTGCCCTGGGTGCCGCAGTCGATGCCGAGGAAGAGTTGTCGGGTGGTCACAGTGAGGTCCTCAGGATGTCAGGTTTGCCAGGGTGAGGCTGCCATTCGCGAGCAAGCCCGCTCCCACAGGGGAACGCGTTTCAAAATGTGGGAGCGGGCTTGCTCGCGAAGGCGTCTGTAGAGTCACCGCATCACTCAGCCAGAACCCGCTCCAAAGTGCGCGTCACACCCACCTCACGCAAGCTGTTGCAGCACCACTCGAACGCCGCCACAAACGCCGCCGAACGCGGAATCGCCGTGCCGAAGATCTCCTCGACCGCCAACAACCGCTGGGTGATCAACGCATCGTCCGCCACCAGTCCCTGACAGAATTCCGCCCGTGGATCAGGGATCGAATAGGTATCGCCATTCTCATCCACGCCCTTCAAATACAACGCCCAGGCCGCCACCACCAACGCTGCGCGCTTGGTCTCCTGGCCATCGGCAATCAAGCGATTGATCGTCGGGATGGTGAACTTGGGAAACTTCGACGAGCCATCCGAGCACACCCGTTCCAGCTGATCGGCAATCGCCTGATTGGAAAAGCGCGCCACCAGCGTGTTCTTGTAGTCGGTCAGATCGATGCCCGGCACCGGCGCCAGTTGCGGGGTGACGTCGAGGTCCATGTAGGCGCGCATGTAACGCACGAACAGCGGGTCGTTCATGGTTTCGTGAACGAAGCGATAGCCCTTCAAAAAGCCCAAATACGTCAGCGCCAGATGGCTGCCGTTGAGCAGTTTGATCTTCATTTCTTCGTAGGGCGAAACGTCATCGGTGAACTGCACGCCGACCTGTTCCCAGGCCGGGCGACCGTTGACGAATTTATCTTCCAGCACCCATTGTACAAACGGCTCACAGACCACCGGCCAGGCATCGTCGACCGCGTGTTTGTCGGCCAGTTGCAGGCGATGCGCGGTGCTGGTCATCGGTGTGATGCGATCGACCATGGCGTTGGGGAAACTGACGTTCTGCGCGATCCAGTCGCGCAGCCCCGGGTCACGCAGGGTGGCGAAGGCGAGCAGCGCCTTGCGGGTCACCGCGCCGTTATGCGGCAGGTTATCGCAGGACATGATCGTGAACGCCGGTATGCCCGCGCCACGGCGTTTTTCCAGCGCCGCGCAGAGGAAACCGAACACGGTTTTCGGCGCCTGCGGATGTGCCAGATCGTGTTGAATCTGCGGCAGGTGCGCCATGAATTCGCCGTTGCTGTCGTCGATGCAGTAGCCGCCTTCGGTGATGGTCAGCGAGACAATGCGGATCTGCGGATCGGCGAGTTTGTCGATCAGCGCCTGCGCGCCATCTTCGGCCAGGAGCATGTCGCGGATCGCACCGATCACCCGCACTTCGGTGTCATGGCTGTCGCCGAGTTCGAACAGGGTAAACAGGTAATCCTGCTCTTTGAGGTCGTCACGGGCGCGGCGGTCTTCCGCGCGCAGGCCGACGCCGCAGATTGCCCAGTCCAGCGCCTGACCAGTGTTCATCAGTGCGTCGGTGTAATACGCCTGATGCGCACGATGGAAACCGCCGACGCCAATGTGCGCGATGCCGTGACGGGTGTCGCCGAGGCTGTAGGCCGGCAGTTGCACCTCGGGCGCGAGGCGGTGCAGGTTTTGTTCATTCAGTTTCATCGGGCAGGTCTCGAAATTCAGGCCGCGGCGCGAAGCGGGCGGGTCAGCGCCACGCCATCGGCGTCGAACAGGTGGCAATGGCTGGCGTCCAGGTGCAGGTTCAGTTGCTCGCCGTAGCGGCTCGCCAGGTCACCGCGCACGCGCATGGTCAGGGCTTCGCCGGCGCTGGTGGTGACGTGGCAGAAGGTGTCGCTGCCCAGGCGTTCGCTGACGTCGGCGGTGACTTGCAGGGTGCAGTCGCCCGGTTGTGCCAGCTCCAGATGTTCCGGGCGAATGCCCAGGGTCACCGCGCTTCCGACGCTCAGGTTGGCGGCGTTGAACGGCAATGTGATGCGCGTACCGGCGTCCAGCGAGACTTCGCAGCTCTGGCCGTCGATGCGGGCGATCTTGCCCTTGAGGAAACCCATTTTCGGCGTGCCGAGGAACCCGGCGACGAACAGGTTGGCCGGGTTGTGATAGAGGTCCAGCGGCGAGCCGACCTGCTCGATTTTGCCGCCGTTGAGCACCACGACTTTGTCGGCCATGGTCATGGCTTCGACCTGATCGTGGGTCACGTAGATCATCGTGGCTTGCAGGTCCTTGTGCAGACGTAGCAGCTCCAGACGCATCTGCACCCGCAGCGCGGCGTCGAGGTTGGACAGCGGTTCGTCGAACAGGAAGATCTTCGGATTGCGCACGATCGCCCGGCCGATGGCGACCCGTTGCCGTTGGCCGCCGGACAGCTGTTTGGGCTTGCGCTCGAGCATCGGCCCGAGTTCGAGAATGCGCGCCGCTTCGCCGACCTTTTTCTCGACTTCGGCTTTCGGTACACCGGCCAGATCGAGGGCGAACGACATGTTTTTCTTCACGGTCATGTGCGGGTACAGCGCGTAGGTCTGGAACACCATCGCCAGATCGCGCTTGGCCGGGCTGACTTCGGTGATGTCGCGGCCATCAAGTTCGATGGTGCCGCCGCTGACTTCTTCCAGCCCGGCGATCAGTCGTAGCAAGGTGGATTTGCCGCAGCCGGACGGGCCGACGAAGACCACGAACTCCTTGTCATTCACCTCAAGGTCGATGCCCTTGATGATGGAGAAACCTTCGAAGCCTTTTTGCAGATTCTTGATTTTCAGGTTGGCCATGGTGATGGGCCTCCGCTTAAGTTAATTCAATGGCGCAGGGCATGCTTTTGGTGGGAGCGGGCTTGCTCGCGAAGGGGCCGTGTCAGTCACCATCATTGTTGGATGACCCACCGCTTTCGCGAGCAAGCCCGCTCCCACAGGGGAAGGTGTTGGTTCAGGAATATTCATTTCACGGCACCGAACGACAGGCCGCGCACCAGTTGCTTCTGGCTGATCCAGCCGAAGATCAGGATCGGCGCGCAGGCCAGGGTCGAGACCGCTGACAACTTGGCCCAGAACAAGCCTTCAGGGCTTGAATACGAGGCGATCAGCGCGGTCAGCGGCGCGGCTTTCGACGAGGTCAGGTTCAGCGACCAGAACGCTTCGTTCCAGCACAGGATCAGCGACAGCAACACGGTCGAGGCGAGGCCGCCCTTGGCGATCGGCAGCAGCACGCGGACCATTTCCTGCCACAGGGTGGCGCCGTCGAGGCGGGCGGCTTCGAGGATGTCTTTGGGGATGTCCTTGAAGTAGGTGTAAATCATCCACACCACAATCGGCAGGTTGATCAGGGTGTAGATCCCGATCAACGCGATGCGCGTGTCGAGCAGGCCGAAACTCTTGGCCAGCAGGTAGATCGGCATCAGTACGCCCACCGGCGGCAGCATCTTGGTCGAGAGCATCCACAGCAGCGTGCCTTTGGTGCGCTGGGTTTCGTAGAACGCCATCGAATAGGCGGCGGGCACCGCGATCACCAGGCACAGCGCCGTGGCACTGAAGGAAATCACCACCGAGTTCCAGGCAAAACTGAAGTAGTCGCTGCGTTCGTTGATGTGCAGATAGTTCTCCAGCGTCGGCGTGAAGATGAACTGCGGCGGCGTGGCAAAGGCGTCGATTTCGGTCTTGAAACTGGTCATCACCATCCAGAAGATCGGGAAGAAAATCACGATCGCGATGGCCCAGGCCAGGGTGCCGAGCAGCAGGCTTTGCAGCCGGCGGGATTGTTGAAGAGTCATGGCAGGCCTCAGGCTTTGTCAGTCAGGTTTTTGCCGATCATCCGCACCAGAATGATCGCGGCGATGTTGGCGATGACCACGGCAATCAAGCCGCCCGCCGAGGCCATGCCGACGTCGAACTGCACCAGCGCCTGGTTGTAGATCAGGTAGGCTAGGTTGGTCGAGGCGTAGCCGGGGCCGCCGTTGGTGGTGGTGAAAATCTCGGCGAACACCGACAGCAGGAAGATCGTTTCGATCATCACCACCACGGCAATCGGCCGCGCCAGGTGCGGCAGGGTCAGGTGCCAGAAGATCGCGACGGGGCCGGCACCATCGAGACGCGCGGCTTCCTTCTGTTCCTGGTCGAGGGACTGCATGGCGGTCATCAGGATCAGGATCGCGAAGGGTAGCCATTGCCACGAAACAATGATGATGATCGACAGCAGCGGGTAATGCGCCAGCCAGTCCACCGGCTCGGCGCCGAACAGCCGCCAGACGTAGGCGAGAATCCCCGACACCGGATGGAAAATCAGGTTCTTCCAGATCAGCGCACCGACGGTGGGCATGATGAAGAACGGCGAGATCAGCATCACCCGCACGATGCCGCGTCCGAGAAATTCGCTGGCCTCAAGCAACGCGCTGATCAACACCCCGAACACCACGCTGATCAACAGCACGCTGCCCACCAGCAACAGGGTGTTGGTGGCACCGGGCAGGAACCCGGAGTCGGTCAGAAAGTAAGTGAAGTTCTCCAGCCCGACGAATTCGTTGACGCCCGGATCGAGCAGGTTGTAGCGAATCATCGAGAAGTAAATGGTCATGCCCAACGGCACGATCATCCACAGCAGCAACAGGGCCACCGAAGGGCTGACCAGAAACCAGCCGGGATTGCGTACGCGGACTTTGCGCTGGGGTTGCGACAAGTCGAGGTGGGCTTTGGCAGTTGAAGTATTCATGGTGATCACAACCGAGTCATACAGACCTATGGAGATCTAATGTAGGAGTGAGCCTGCTCGCGATAGCGGTGTGTCAGCCACCAATGGGGTTTGATGGAAAACCGCCATCGCGAGCAGGCTCACTCCTACAAAAGGCAGGAGCGAGCAGTGTGGTTACTTGGGATAACCGGCGCGCTTCATCTCGCGTTCGGTGGTTTGCTGCGCGGCGGTCAGGGCCTGATCCACCGTGGTCTGGCCGATCAGCGCTGCCGAGAACAGCTTGCCGACCTGGGTGCCCACGCCCTGGAATTCAGGAATGGTCACCAGCTGAATGCCGATGTAAGGCACCGGTTTCAGCGTCGGTTTGCTCGGATCCGCCGCTTTCAGCGATTCCAGCGTGACCTTGGCGAACGGCGCGGCGCTCATGTAAGCATCGCTGTAGGTTGAGGCGCGGGTGCCCGGCGGCACGTTGGCGATGCCGTCGGTCTTGGCCACCAGTTCCCCATATTCTTTGGAGGTGGCCCAGGCGCTGAACGCTTTGGCGGCGTCCTTGGCCTTGGAACTGGTCGGAATCGCCAGTGCCCACGAATACAGCCACGCCGATCCTTTATCGGTGACCTGATGCGGGGCGAAGGTGAAGCCGACGTGATCGGCGACCTTGCTCTGGGTCTTGTCGGTGACGAACGAGCCGGCGACGGAAGCGTCAACCCAGATCGCGCATTTGCCGCTGTTGAACAGCGCGAGGTTTTCGTTGAAACCGTTACTGGAGGCGCCCGGCGGGCCGGATTTCTTCATGGTGTCGACGTAGAAATTCAGCGCGTTTTTCCATTCCGGGCCGGTGAATTCCGGCTGCCATTTCTCATCGAACCAGCGCGCGCCGTAAGCATTGGCGACGGTGGTGATCAACGCCATGTTCTCTCCCCAGCCGGCCTTGCCGCGCAGGCAGATGCCGTACTGTTCTTTGTCTTTATTAGTGAGTTTTTCTGCGAAACCGGCGATCTGTTCCCAGGTCGGGCGCTCGGGCATGCTCAGGCCGGCGTCCTTGAACAGGTCGGTGCGGTAATAGGTGATCGAGCTTTCGGCGTAGAACGGCAGGGCATACAGCGAACCCTTGACCGACAGGCCTTCGCGCACCGACGGGAACACATCGTCGAGGGCGTAAGAAGCCGGCAGATCCTTCATCGGTTCGAGCCAGCCCTTGGCGCCCCAGAGTGCCGCTTCGTACATGCCGATGGTCAACACATCGAACTGTCCGCCCTGAGTGGCGATGTCGGTAGTCAGGCGCTGACGCAGGACGTTCTCTTCCAGCACCACCCAGTTGAGCTTGATCTCCGGATGCTCGGACTCGAAAGTTTTCGAGAGCTTCTGCATGCGGATCATGTCGCTGTTGTTGACGGTGGCGATGGTCAGGGTCTGGGCGCCAAGGCTGACGCTGCTGAGGGTCATGCAGGTGAGGGCTAGCAGAGCTTTTGCAGTGGGTTGCATCGTGCACTCCTTTTCTGCGTCCGTTGGGAGGCAGAAGGACAGTTATTGTTTTTGTGTCTTCCGGTGCAGGAAGAATGTGCGCTGATTACAGCCCTCAATCGACGGACTGACAAATCATCCGTCGCACTCAAATCAATACTTTTTTGCACTGGTGTTTGTTGCGGTAGACGCAGGGAAGGGCTTTTCAGTGGGGAGGGGCTATTGAATCAGTACAGGTTTCATCGCATAAGATGCTTTTTGTGGGAGCGGGCTTGCTCGCGAAAGCGCTGTGTCAGTTTGCCGATCAGTTGACTGATACCCCGCTTTCGCGAGCAGGCTCACTCCTACAGGGGGCGGTGGTATCAGCCGAGGTTTTGTTCGGTCAGGCGCTGTACAGCGAGGCGTCGATAGTGCGACGGCGTCATGCCCTTGAGTTGCTGGAAGCGCCGATTGAAGTTGGAAATGTTGTTGAAGCCCGACTCGAAACACACCTCGGTCACCGGTTTGTCGCCGTCAGCGAGCAGTTCGCAGGATTTACTGATGCGCAGGCGATTGACGAACTCGATGAAGTTGCGCCCGGTGGCCTGTTTGAACACGCGGCTGAAATAGGTCGGCTTCATCCCCAGATGCTCGGCGACTTCTTCCAGAGTCAATTCGCGGGCGTAGTGGTCGAAGATGAAGTCGACCGCGCGGTTGGTGCGGTCGATGTTGTGCTCGTCGGCCAGTTGCGTGTTAGTGGCGCCGGAGAGCAATTGATAATCGTCAGTCGCCGCCAGCAGCTCCATCAAAATGAAAAAGTGTCCGAGACGGGTAACGCCGCGCGTGTCGGCAATTCGCTGCATCAACGTCATGGCCTGACGGATCGTATCCTTGTCGCGAAATTCGATGCCATATTGCGCACGCTCCAGTAGCGGCGCCAGGGTCTTGAGTTCGGCGAACACCTGGTGCCCGCTGTCGAACAACTCATCGGTGAAGTTCACCAGCATGTCGCGCTTTTCCACCACTTCGTCTTCGGCCACCTGGCTGATCCAGTTGTGCGGCAGATTGGGCCCGGTGAGGAATAGTGTTTGCGGATAAAAGTTGCCGATGTAGTCGCCGATGAAGACCTTGCCGGAACTGGCGACGATCAGGTGCAGTTCGTATTCCTTGTGAAAATGCCAGCGCACTAACGGGCAAGGAAAACCATGCTGACGGTAGATGATGGACAACCCGTTATGGTCGTCCATCAGTTCGTAGGAGGGATCAGTGATTCTGGTTGCCCGAGTCATGTCCGATGCGTCTTGTTGTGGTGTTCAGGCGCCCATCATGCACGCGCGTCACGGACAGTTCCAGCGCCTCAGCCCCGGGCCTTGCGTAGACCCTTGGACTGGTTGACCTGCTGGCAATGGCTGATCAATGGAGTGCCACCGATGAAGTCGGCATTGATAATGCTGCACTTCGGCGCCCATTCCGAGTCTGGGGCGAACCAATGATCGAGTTCGTTGGTGATCCGCTTGACGCCGGCCAGTTCGCCGTAGCTGGTGGCCGACAACGACCAGAGGCTGCCGTATGCCGGCGGGTTGGCCAGGGTTCGGGTGATGTGTTGCTTGAGTTGCTCTGGCGAGGTGATGTCCGACCCGCTCCATTCATGGCGGATTTTCGGCCAGTACAGGGGCGAATTGAAATCCGGGTGCGAGTTGCTTGCCAACACCACGCGTTGTAGCGAACTGGCCCTTTTAAGTTGTTCAAGGGTCAGATGACTGTTGTTTCGGGGGATAAGCCGCGAAGCCAGTTCCGTAGTGATGACTTCATGGAAACCTTTGTAATCGAATGGCTGATCGTTGGTGCCCTTGAGTTCATGTAAGTCCAATACGATGAATTCGTTCGGATTTTCATTGAGGAAAAAATTGAGACTTTTTACCAACTCGCTCAAGGAGCGTCCCTGGAGCAGTTTCACGCCATGAAAGGTATGAAACTTCCTGATGCCCAGCCAGTGTTCATCGGCATGCAGACGCAAGTCGAAGGCGCGCACGCCTTCATTAAGTTGCTGAATGAACGGACCGTCCTGACAGACAAACCAGTTCTGGGCGGGTTGGAGATAAGCCGGGTACGGAAAATCAAAATCCAGCCCGGAATTATGCGCGCCGGGCCAGACCACTTCGCCAAGGGTCAGTCGGTCCATATCCGGTGTAGCCGCCATCCAGTTTTTGAAAGGGTAATTACTCATGGTGCATTCCGTTGCAGATAAAGTTTAATTTCCGACCAGTCAACTTGTTTGGTCAGTTCGGAAGTTATTCTTTGGTGCAAATGGAAAAAGTACAAGCCAGCACTCTTTGCAAAGTATTGGCAATGTGATTTTGCACTTTAATTATCAACTTTTCTGGTTCTTTGCTTCGATCCACTGCGCCATGTATTGGGTGCTTTTATGCAAGTGGTGACGCAACATGCTGCCAGTAAAGTTGGCGCGACGTAATGCTGACAAGTTGTCGCGGCAATGTTGCAGGCGAGCGATCAGCGCCGGGCCGTGATCATTCTGCCGATAGCGCGCATTCAACAACGCGACGCCGGCCTGCTGTGCATCAGTCCAGCGCAATCTGTCTTCGTGCAGCGCCACAGCGGCGTCGGCCAGGGCCTGGGCCGACTGAGCCACCGCACCGGGCCAGGGCAATGCGCCGCCCATGCCTTCGGCGCCGATGGGCGTCGTGACGTTGGGCGTGCCGCAGAGCATTGCATCGACGATCTTGCCCTTGATCCCAGCGCCGAAACGCAAAGGCGCCAGGCAAACCCGGGCTTGCGACATCACTTGCAGCGCATCTTCTGCCCAGTTCATCACATGAAACCCCTGCGCCGCGTTGTGCAGGGCTGTGGCCTTGGGCGGCGTATAGGCACCGTAGATATGCAGTTGGGCGCCGGGCAATTGCTGGCGGATCAGCGGCCAGATGGCGGTCTTCATCCACAGCACGGCGTCCCAGTTGGGCGCGTGACGGAAGTTGCCAATACTCAGAAAGTGCGCCCGCTCTTCAAAGGGGACGAACGAATCGCGCGGTGGTTCGAGCATCAGCGGGCACCAGTGCAGCAGCTCGCCAGGGACTTGAAACTGTTCGACCAGCAACTGAATTTCAACTTCGGAAATCATCAGATTCAGATCGCAGCGATACAACGCGGCGATTTCCCGTTTGGCCAGGTCCGTATCGGCCATCAACTCGAACTCTTCGCGCAGCGCCGGCGCGAACAGTGCGCTGAAGTCCTGATTGTCCGGGTCGTCTTTCAAGCGCTCCTTGAGCCGTTGGTGGCGGGCGTGGCGCAGGCTCTGCAGGTCGGACGTCTCCAGTACGCGCAAGGCATTCGGGCATTGCTTTTCGACGCGCCAGCCGAACTGCTCTTCCATCATGAACTGGTCGAACAGCACGATATCCGGGGCCAGTTCACTGATGAAACTATCGAAGCTGCTGTTGTTCAGTTCGATCGGCACTTCGCGGATGCCCAGCGCGGTCAGGTCAGCCTTGTGCTCGCCCGGGCCGGCCGGGCTGCTGAAGGTGATGTCCCAGCCTTGCTGCAAAAACGTCTCGAGGATCTGCATCACATGCCCGCTGGCTGCCGAAGAGCGCGGTTCGGGCCAGACGTAACCGATGACCAGAACTTTGGTGGCGGGTGATGCATTCATTGACGGGTAATCCTTGCAGGCAGGCGGCTGAAAATGGCGCGCAATTAGAGCACATCTGCAGCCGCTGCCGGATCAAGGCCAATCACTTGGTCAGAATGCCCTTGACCTTGTCACGCAGTTGATTGATCGAGAAGGGTTTGCCGATCACGTGCATGCCGGCGGGAACGTCGATGTTTTCGGCGTAACCGCTGGCGAACAGAACGGGCAGGGTGGAGCGCAGTTCACGTGCCTTGCCGGCCAGTTCACTGCCTGTCATGCCCGGCAGGCCGTAGTCAGTCATCATCAAGTCGATAGCCTTGCTCTGATCCCCGAGAATCTCCAGCGCAGACTCGCCGTCATCGGCCTCCAACACACTGAATTCCAGCTCCTCGAGCACATCGACGATGAGCATGCGTACGATGTCGTCGTCTTCTACTACAAGGATGGTGGACGCTGGGGTGGACATAGGGATAGCTCTCAAGAAATGAAATCGGAACGGCGACCGGTCGAAAATGCCGGGCTCTTGCATGAGTAAGTGGCGCATAGCCACAAGTTCCCGAGCGGATACGAAAAAGATTAGCTGCAAATCGGGGCGGCAAGGATACCCGTTGCCTGATCGGGAAGTGCAGCAAATGTAGGAAATTGCCATCATGGCGGTGAGAAAAATGGATCCATAGTACCGTTTTGGGGCAAACTCCCGGGTTTCGACAGTTCGACAAGGCTGCCCCATGTCCACTCGGTCTACAGTTGACGAAACACGGTTCCGTAAACTCCTGACGCGCAACATCAGTCTGCCTTTGGGCGTCGGCGCGATCAGTGCAGTGTTTTTCATTTCGCTGATCACCTATTTGCTCTCGGTGATCCAGTGGGTGGAACACACCGATCGGGTGATCAATAACGCCAACGAAGCGGTGAAACTCACCGTTGATCTGGAAACCGGCATGCGCGGCTTCCTGCTCAGCGGCGACGAGCACTTCCTCGACCCGTACGAGACCGCCAAGCCGCGGATCAACGTGGCGCTCAATACCTTGCTCGAACTCACTGCCGACAATCCGATCCAGACCGACCGGTTGCGGCGTCTGCAGGCCTTGCAGACCGAGTGGAGCAACTACGCGCAATCGATGATCGATCTGCAGCGCTCCAGCGGTGACTACCGGGGCGCGGTCAAGGCCGGGCGCGGCAAGCGCTTGACCGATGAGATCCGCAAGCAGTTCGAAGACGTGATCGACATGGAGCAGCAGTTGCGCACCACGCGCAACGAAGAGGTGCGCCGTACCACGATCTGGAGCATCACTCTGTACCTGCTGTTTATAGCCGGGATCAGCGGTTTGCTGGCCTATGTCGGTCGCCGCGATCTGGTCAGCCTGTCGGACAGCTACAGCGCCAACCTTGCGGCGCAGCAAGCCAGCGCCGAGCGTCTGGAGCGCCAGGCGTGGATGCGTAGCGGCCAGACCGAACTGGCGGAACAGGTGCTGGGGCAACTGACGCTTAACCTGCTGGGGCGCAATATTCTGCAGTTCTGCGCGCAATACCTCGGCACGGCGGTGGCGGCGCTGTACGTACGCGAAGAGCACGGCGGCCTCAAGCGCGTGGCGTCCTATGGGTTCTCCCGCGAACAGGAAGAAAAAGATCAGCAGATCTACAGCGGCGAAGGCATCGTCGGCCAGGTTGCCCAGCAGGGGCAACTGATTCGCCTGGATTCGGTTCCGGCCGACTACTTCAAAGTCAGCTCCGGCCTGGGCGCGGGCCTGCCGCACAGTGTGCTGGTGGTGCCGACCAGTGATGATGACCGGGTCAACGGGGTGATCGAACTGGGCTTCCTGCGCCCGCTCACCGACCGCGATATCGATTTGCTGGAACTGATTGCCGGCAACATCGGCACCTCGATCGAAGCGGCACGTTATCGCCAGCGTCTGCAGGAAGTGCTGGCCGAAACCCAGCAGCTCAACGAAGAGTTGCAGGTGCAGCAGGAGGAGCTGAAAACCGCCAACGAGGAGTTGGAAGAACAGTCGCGGATTCTCAAGGAATCCCAGGCGCATCTGGAAACCCAGCAAGTCGAGCTGGAGCAGACCAACGAGCAGCTGGCCGAACAGGCGCAGACTCTGGCCGAGCAGCGCGACGCCATGGACCAGAAGAACACCGAACTCAATCAGGCTCAGGTGCAGCTCGAAGAACGCGCCGAAGAACTGCAGCGTTCGAGCAAGTACAAGTCCGAATTCCTCGCCAACATGTCCCACGAACTGCGCACGCCGCTGAACAGTTCGCTGATCCTCGCCAAGTTGCTGGCCGAGAACCCGCAGGACAATCTGACGGCCGAACAGGTCAAGTTCGCCGAGTCGATCTATTCGGCGGGCAACGATCTGCTGAACCTGATCAACGACATTCTCGACATTTCCAAGGTCGAGGCCGGCAAGCTGGAAGTGATCCCGGAAAACACCAGTGTCGCGCGGCTGGCCGACGGCCTGCGCAGCGTGTTCGAACCGCTGGCGGCGGACAAGCAACTGACGTTCAGCGTCGAGTTGCAGCCGGATGCGCCGATCATGCTGTACACCGATCGCCAGCGTCTGGAGCAGGTGATCAAGAACCTGCTGTCCAACGCCGTGAAGTTCACTGAACACGGCGCGGTCAGCCTGACCATCGCCGGCCAGCCGAACGAGCGCATTGCATTCATCGTGCGCGATTCGGGGATCGGTATCGCCGCAGATCAGCAGGAAAGCATCTTCGAAGCGTTCCGTCAGGCTGACGGCACCACCAACCGCAAATACGGTGGCACCGGTCTGGGCCTGTCGATCTCGCGTGATCTGGCGGCCTTGCTCGGCGGCTCGATCAGCGTCAGCAGCGCGCCGGGGCAGGGCAGCGTGTTTACCCTGGTGCTGCCGCAGCAATACAGCGAGCCGGGTGACAGCCCTGCGATCCCGCTGACCTTCACGCCGCCGGTATCGGCCCCGGCCCCAGTGGTGCAGCCGCCATCGATCGCGGTGTCGCCGCTGGCGCCGGTGCACATCCCGCGTTTTGCCGATGACCGTGGCAAGGCGCCGTTCGCCACGCGCTGCATTCTGGTGGTGGAAGACGAGCCGAATTTCGCCCACATCCTTTACGACCTGGCCCACGAACTGGGTTATCAGTGTCTGGTGGCGCACGGAGCGGATGAAGGTTATGACCTGGCCCGCGAGTTCGTGCCGGACGCGATTCTGCTCGATATGCGTCTGCCGGATCACTCCGGTCTGACCGTGCTGCAACGCCTGAAAGAACACGCCGAAACCCGCCACATCCCGGTGCATGTGATCTCGGTCGAAGACCGTGTCGAAGCGGCGATGCACATGGGTGCGATCGGTTATGCGGTCAAGCCGACCACCCGCGAAGAGCTCAAGGACGTGTTCGCCCGTCTCGAAGCCAAGCTGACCCAGAAGGTCAAGCGCGTGCTGCTGGTCGAAGATGACGATCTGCAACGCGAAAGCATTGCCCGCCTGATCGGTGACGAGGACATCGAAATCACCGCCGTCGGTCTGGCGCAAGACGCGCTGGAGAAACTGCGCACGACGATTTACGACTGCATGGTGATCGACCTGAAATTGCCGGACATGCTCGGCAACGATCTGCTCAAGCGCATGTCGACCGAGGACATCTGCTCGTTCCCGCCGGTGATCGTCTACACCGGACGCAACCTGACCCGCGATGAAGAGGCCGAGCTGCGCAAGTATTCGCGCTCGATCATCATCAAGGGCGCGCGCTCGCCGGAACGCCTGCTGGATGAGGTGACACTCTTTCTGCACAAAGTCGAATCGCAGTTGTCCCATGAACGGCAGAAGATGCTCAAGACCGCCCGCAGCCGCGACAAGGTCTTCGAAGGCCGCAAGGTGCTGCTGGTGGACGACGATGTGCGCAACATCTTCGCCCTGACCAGTGCGCTGGAACACAAAGGTGCAGTCGTGGTGATCGGCCGTAATGGTCGCGAAGCGATTGATAAGTTGAATGAAGTCGAGGACATCGATCTGGTGTTGATGGACGTGATGATGCCGGAGATGGACGGCTTTGAAGCCACCATTGAAATCCGCAAGGATCCGCGCTGGCGCAAACTGCCGATCATCGCGGTGACGGCCAAGGCCATGAAAGACGATCAGGAGCGCTGCCTGCAGGCGGGCGCCAACGATTACCTGGCCAAGCCCATCGACCTGGATCGCCTGTTCTCGTTGATTCGCGTGTGGTTACCGAAGATGGAACGCATTTAGTGGACAGCAGTCACTCCGTGGAGCGCAACAGCGAAATCGAATTACGCTTGTTGATTGAGGCGATCTACCTCAAGTACAGCTACGATTTTCGCGATTACTCGGGCGCTTCGATCAAGCGCCGGGTGCAGCACGCCTTGAGTCAGTTCGAATGCGCGACGATCTCGGCGTTGCAGGAGAAAGTCCTGCACGATCCCACGGCGTTCATGCAGTTGCTGCAGTTGCTGACGATTCCGGTCAGCGAGATGTTCCGCGATCCGTCGCACTTTCTGGCGATCCGCAAGGAAGTGGTGCCGCTGCTGCGCACCTATCCGTCGCTGAAGATCTGGATCGCCGGGTGCAGCACTGGTGAGGAGGTCTATTCGATGGCGATTCTGCTGCGCGAAGAAGGCCTGCTCGACCGTACGATCATCTACGCTACCGATATCAATCCGCGCTCGCTGGACAAGGCCAAACAGGGCATTTTCTCGATGGAGAATGTCCGGGCCTACACTGCCAATTACCAGCAAGCCGGCGGTCAGCGTTCCTTTGCCGATTACTACACCGCAGCCTATGGCTACGCGATCTTCGACAAGAGCCTGTGCGAGAACGTGACCTTCGCCGACCACAGCCTGGCGACGGACAGCGTGTTCTCCGAAACGCAGTTGATTTCCTGCCGCAACGTACTGATTTACTTCAACAAGAAACTTCAGGACCGTGCCTTCGGTCTGTTTCACGAATCGCTGTGCCACCGTGGCTTTCTGGTGCTGGGCAGCAAGGAAACGCTGGATTTTTCCGGTTATTCGAATCAGTTCGAACCGTTGGTCAAACAAGAACGGATCTACCGCAAATTATGAACGATGCCGTGGATTTGCCTCGCGTCGAGGCCATCGTGGTCGGTGCTTCGGCCGGTGGGGTCGAGGCCCTGCTGACCCTGCTCGCGCCGCTGCGCCAGGGTTACGTGTTGCCGATCATTGTTGTGCTGCACCTGCCGGAGGAGCGGCGCAGTCAGTTGGCCGAAGTGTTCTCCCGGCGGCTGATGCTGCCGGTGGCAGAGGCGACCGACAAGCAAGACATCATGCCCGGCACGGTTTATTTCGCCACGCCCGGGTATCACCTGTCGGTGGAACAGGATCGCAGTCTGTCGCTGAGTCTTGAGGACCGCGTGCACCATTCCCGACCTGCCATCGACTACTTGTTTGAGTCCGCCGCTGATGTTTACGGCGAAACCCTGGCTGCCGTGTTGCTGACCGGCGCCAATCACGATGGCGCTCGCGGCCTGGCGCAAGTCAAACAGCGTGGCGGACTGACCATCGTTCAAGACCCGCAGGACGCACAGGTCGCCACCATGCCTCTGGCTGCGCTGAAAATTCAGCAGCCTGACCATGTCCTACCCATTCACGGCATCGGCCGTCTGCTTGTCGAGCTGGAACGAATCGCATGCTGAGTAATATCCAGGCCAAATTGCTGATCGTCGACGATCTGCCGGAGAACCTGCTGGCCCTCGAAGCGCTGATCAAGCGCGAGGACCGCACGGTGTACAAGGCGCTGTCGGCGGACGAGGCACTTTCGCTGCTGCTGCAACACGAGTTCGCCATGGCCATCCTCGACGTGCAGATGCCGGGGATGAACGGCTTCGAGCTCGCCGAGTTGATGCGCGGCACCGAGAAAACCAAGAACATTCCGATCATTTTCGTCAGCGCCGCCGGCCGTGAACTGAACTACGCGTTCAAGGGCTACGAGAGCGGGGCGGTGGACTTCCTGCACAAGCCGCTGGATATCCACGCGGTGAAGAGCAAGGTCAACGTATTCGTCGACCTGTACCGCCAGAGCAAGGCCATGAAACAACAGGTCGAAGCCCTGGAGCAGGCGCGTCGCGAGCAGGAAGCGCTGCTGCAACAACTGCAAAGCACGCAACTGGAGCTGGAGCAGGCGGTGCGCATGCGCGATGACTTCATGTCAATCGTCGCTCACGAAGTGCGCACGCCGCTCAATGGCCTGATACTCGAAACCCAGTTGCGCAAGATGCACCTGGCGCGGGACAACGCCGCGGCGTTCACCCTCGACAAGATGCACGCGATGGTTGATCGCGACGAACGCCAGATCAAAAGCCTGATCCGGCTGATCGAAGACATGCTCGACGTTTCGCGTATCCGCACGGGCAAGCTGTCGATCCGGCCGAATCGTTTCGACCTGACGCAACTGGTGAGCAACCTGCTGCAGAATTTCGCCCAACAGATAGAGGCGGCGGAGACCGAAGTGTCGTTCACCGCGCCGCAGCCGGTGGAAGGTTACTGGGACGAATTCCGCATCGAGCAGGTGGTCTCCAACCTGCTGACCAATGCCTTGCGCTACGGTGGCCGCAGCCCGATTCAGGTGCGCGTGTACCGTGAAGGCGACGAGGCGCGGGTCGAGGTTCAGGACCGTGGCATCGGCATCAGCGAAGAGAACCAGAAGCGCATTTTCCAACAGTTCGAACGGGTTTCCGCCAAGACGGTAGTGGCTGGTCTCGGGCTGGGTCTGTTCATTTCCGAGCAGATCGTCGCCGCCCATGGCGGTTCCATCGTCGTCGAGAGTCAAATCAACGAAGGCGCCCTGTTTCGCGTTTGTCTGCCAATCCAGGAAAACGGCATATCCGACGCAACCTCTGAGTGACCGCACGGTCGTATCAGCAGCTATTGACCGAACAAAGGCTTCCCATGAGCGTAGATGCACAAGATGTAGTACTCGTCGTCGAGGACGAACCGGTTATCTTGATGGTGCTGACAGATTACCTGTCGGGGCAGGGGTACCGCGTGTTGCAGGCCGAAAACGGCGAGCAGGCGTTCGAGATCCTCGCGAGCAAGCCGCATCTGGACATGCTGATCACTGACTTCCGCCTGCCGGGCGGGATCTCCGGCGTGCAGATCGCGGAGCCTGCAGTAAAACTGCGCCCGGATCTGAAGGTGATCTTCATCAGCGGTTACCCGCAGGAAATCCGCGAGACCGGCAGCCCGATCACGCGCAAGGCGCCGATCCTGGAAAAACCGTTCGATCTGGACGTATTGCAGGAAAAGATTCAGGAATTGCTGGCCTGATCCATAGCGGCTGATGCTCCCCATGTAGGAGCTGCCACCGGGGGGGGTGTTTTTTTCTTATAAAAAAAAAATACAAAAAATCGACAACCCGACCCGCCCCTCCAGGCGTAGCGTGG
>NZ_JAJSLU010000002.1:118534-167656 GCF_023063025.1 Pseudomonas sp. YL2
TGGTCGATGTCATGCAGCGTGGAGGTACACTAGTTTTATATAAAAAAACTTAATTGAGCCAGCTCCCCCCCACACTCAGCTCCTACAGTGGTTTTGGGGGATCAGTTCTGGATCATCTCGCGGACTTTGGCGGTCAGCAGATCGAAAGTGAACGGCTTGGTGATCATCTGCATGCCCGGGTCGAGGAAACCACCGCGCACTGCCGCGTGCTCGGCATATCCAGTGATGAACAGCACCTTCAGCCCCGGCCGATACTGCCGGCCGATCTCCGCCAGTTGCCGGCCGTTCATGCCTGGCAGGCCGACGTCACTGATCAGCAGGTCGATGCGCTGCGTCGAGTTGAGGATCGGCACGGCGCCGTCGGCATCGCCGGCTTCGACAAACGCATAACCCAACTCACTGAGTACCGCACTGACCAGCACGCGCACGGCGGGGTCGTCCTCGACGATCAACACGGTTTCGCCATCCATTGCTTCCGGGGCCTGCTGAACATCGGACACCGGATGCTCCAGCTCTTCGCCGCGAAAGCGCGGCAGGTACAGTTTGACCGTGGTGCCCTGATCGATTTCGCTGTCGATCGAGACGTGACCACGGGACTGCTTGCTGAAGCCGTAAATCATCGACAGACCCAGCCCGGTGCCCTGGCCGATCGGCTTGGTGGTGAAGAACGGATCGAACGCGCGGCTGACCACGCTCTGCGCCATGCCACTGCCGTTATCGGTGACGCTGAGCATCACGTAGTCGCCGGGTTCGAGATTCGGGTAGGCCTCGGTGAATTCCGGCTTAAGCACCTGATTGCTGGTTTCGACCACCAGTTTGCCGCCCTCGGGCATTGCATCGCGGGCGTTGAGTACCAGGTTGAGCAGGGCGCTTTCCAGTTGATTGGGATCCGCTTCGGCGATCCACAACTGGTCGTTGAGGCGCATCTCCAGCTGGATACTTTCGTTGAGGCTGCGCTGCAGCAGCTCGCCCATCGACAGCACCAGTGTGTTCATCTGCACGGCTTTGGAGTCCAGCGATTGCCGGCGGGAAAACGCCAGCAAACGGTGGGTCAGGCCGGCTGCGCGGTTGGCTGAAGTGACACCGAGATCGATCAGGCTGTCGAGGTCATCAAGGCGTCCGCGAGCCAGCCGCCGGCGCAGCAGTTCAAGGCTGCCGATAATCCCGGTGAGCATGTTGTTGAAGTCGTGAGCGATGCCGCCGGTCAACTGACCGACCGCTTCCATTTTCTGTGACTGGCGCAGGGCTTCTTCGTTGTGGCGCAGTTGCGCGGTGCGTTCCTCGACCTGTTGCTCAAGGGTTTCCAGGGTCGATTGCAGTCGGCGTTCGCTTTCACTCAAATCGATCAGGCGGTCGCGGGCTTCGTACTGTCGTCGTCGCCCGCGCAGGGCGGTGGAGACCAGACTGACCAGGGTCGCCGGATGAAACGGGCGCTCAAGGAACGTGACGTTGCCCAGCAGTTTGCTCAGGCGCGAGGAGGGGCCCGGTTCCGGGCCGCCATGGTGGGTCAGCAAGACGATCGGCAGATCCGACCAGGCCGGTTGCTGTTCCAGAAAGTGCAGGAGCGTTTCCAGCTCGGGGCCGCGCAGGGCTTCGGTGGCGATCAACAAGAGTCCGGCGCCAGGCTCCAGTTCTGCGCACAGTGCACCCAGATCCGGGGTGATGACGCCGCCATAACCGGCCTCATTGAGGATCATCAGCGCCACTTGGCTGTCCCGACCCATGGGCGCCAGAATCAGCGCCCGTTCCGGCAGTGATACGGAGGCTGTCACAAGGTTTCTTCCCGCAACAGCGGATTGCTCGCGCCGAGGTAAGTCGGCACGCCACGCAGCACGCCCTGGAACGCTTCCAGCGGTTCGCCGATGGTCATGCCCTGGCCGGAAATGCGGTATTCACGGATGGTAGATTCGTGGCTGCCGGTGCGTTTCTTGATGATGGAAATGGCTCGGCGAACCTTGCCGATGGCTTCGAAGTAGCGCAGCAGGATCACCGTGTCGGCCAGGTAAGTGATGTCGACCGGCGCCTGCATGTCGCCGACCAGGCCATGCTGGGCAACCGTCATGAAAGTCGCCGCACCTTTTCGGTTCAGATACAGCAGCAGCTCATGCATGTGCAGCACCAGCGCGTTTTCTTCCGGCATCGCGGCCTGATAGCCGTTGATGCTGTCGATTACCACGGTCTTGATATTGCCTTCGTCTACGCAGCGACGCACCCGATGCGAGAACTCGCCGGGGGACAGCTCGGCGGCATCCACTTGATCGATCAGCAGGCTGCCGGTGGCTTGCAAGGCCTTGAGGTCGATGCCGATGTTTTTCATGCGTTCGAACAGCAAGCCCAGTTCTTCATCAAAGATGAACAGCGCCGCTTTTTCGCCGCGTGCTACGGCAGCGGCGGCGAAGATCATCGAAATCAGCGATTTGCCGGTACCGGCCGGGCCGAGAATCAGCGTGCTGGAACCGGTCTCGATGCCGCCGCCGAGCAGGGCGTCCATTTCCTTGATGCCGCTGCTCAATTGCAGGCGCGGGTAGTCGCTGCGGTGTTCGGCGGCGACCAGTCGTGGGAACACATGGACGCCGTCGCCCATGATGGTGAAGTCGTGGTAACCGCCACGGTATTTCTGGCCGCGATATTTGACGATGCGCACGCGGCGGCGCTCGGCACCGTAATTGGGCGTCAGTTCTTCGAGGCGGATCACCCCGTGGGCGACGCTGTGCACGGTCTTGTCGAGAGACTCGGTGGTCAGGTCGTCAAGCAGCAGGACGGTGGCGTCGTAACGCACGAAGTAATGTTTGATCGCCAGAATCTGCCGGCGGTAGCGCAGCGAACTCTGCGCCAGCAGGCGGATCTCCGACAGGCTGTCGAGCACCACGCGGGTGGGCTTGAAGCGCTCGACCACTTCGAAAATCTGCTTGGTGGCTTCGCCCAGCTCAAGGTCGGAGGAGTACAGCAGGCTTTGCTGATGCTCGGCGTTGAGCAGGCTCTCGGGCGGCGTCAGCTCGAAGATTTCAATGTTCTCGTTCAGCTCCCAGCCGTGGGAGGCCGCGCCTTGACGCAATTCACGCTCGGTTTCCGACAGCGTGATGTACAGACAGCGTTCGCCGGCACGGGCGCCCGCCATCAGGAAATGCAACGCGACGGTGGTTTTGCCTGTACCGGGTTCACCTTCGAGCAAAAACACATGCCCTCGGGACAGACCACCGGCGAGGATGTCATCCAGGCCAATGATGCCGGTGGCGGCTTTTGCACTGATCAACTCGTTGGACGTAGACAAAGAATGCCCTCTCATGACTAGGGGAATCGAGGCAGCAGGCTGTATCAGCCGTTGTGCTCTACCTGATTACTTGACCGCTGCCAGTCATGACGGTTCCGATGTTTCGATATCAAAATGTCATTGAATCAGCGGGTAAAGGCTCAGAGTCCCTGCTGTAACGCCGGGTCATCAGGGTTCATCTGCTCCAGTTGCGCGAGCAGAATCTGCACGTTCTGCAACTGGCCGCTTTCCTTCCAGTAATTGATCAGCAGCACTCGCGCCTTGCGGTCGGCTGGGTGACGCTGGACGACTTCCTGCAACTGCTTTTGCGCCGCTTCCAGCTCTTCGGCAGCGTGCAGGGTGGTGGCGAGGTCGTAGCGGTAATCCTTGTTGTCAGGCTCAAGTTCCACCGCTTTGGACAAGCCGAGCAGGGCGAATTCACGCTGGCCGTGGTGCAACAGCCACAGTCCGAGCGCGTGTTGCAGGTAGGCGGAATCCGGTTGCGCCTGCAACTGTTTGGCGAGCAACTGGCGGGCGGCGTCGCTCTGACCCTGGCGGTCGAGGACATCGATCTGCATCACCAGTGCCGGCAGGTTGCCCGGTTCCAGCCGCAGGGTGTTGTCCAGCGCTTGTTGGGCCTGTTTGAGTTCGGCGTTGTGCAGATACAGGCGTGCCAGTTGCGCATAGGTGGCGGCGCTTTCCGGCTGTCCCTTGAGCGCTTGTTCCCAGCCATCGATCGCCTGCTGCAGCGGGGCGAAATACAGCCCCAGTTCATCCGGCGTCAGACCGAGCAGGGCGTTGATCGCGGCGAACCGTACGTTTTGGTCCTCATCGTCGAGCATCGGCCCGAGCAGCAGACTGCGTTGCCCGCCGGGCACCAGTCCGACCACACTTTGAATCGCTGCCAGCCGTACTTCGGGGGCTTCGTTCTGCAGATGGGCGTCGGCCAGTTTCAGCGCTTGCGGGCTCGGATAGTTGGGCAGCTCGGCCAGCAGCCAGACACTGCGTTTGACCGACAGGTCCGGGCGACCCAATTGCTGATACAACTGCCGCGCGGCTCCCGGCTGACCGGAACGGGCGGCCGTCAGGGCTTCGCTGTAGCCGCGCTTGATCGCTTCCGGCACCACCGGGGCGGTGGAGCGCAGGGATAACCAGGCGATGACGACTAGCAGCACAAGGCCAAGGCTGATAAGCAGGTAGCGGCGGGACTGAGGCATGCAGATTTCCGTGAACTGGCGTTCTATAGCAGAACGGCAAGCTTCGACCAGCGAGGGCCGTGAGTCAAACCCCGTGCATGCGAATCGCCCTACAACATCTGTCGATTCAGTTACCCATCAGGCATTCGATGCAGAGTCTACGCTTGCAGGAGTCGCTTCGATGAGAGCCCCCATGCAAGCCCTGCGCAATTATTTCCAGGTCGTGATCCATCCCGGTCAGGCTGTCCTGCTGTTTGCCCTGCGCACCATTGCCGCCGGGCTGTTGACGCTGTATCTGGCGTTTTTGTTCGATCTCGACCAACCCAAGTGGTCGATCATGGCCGTCGTGATTGTCAGCCAGCCGTTGGCCGGCATGGCGCTGGCGCGTAGTTTCGGTCAAGTGATTGGCACAACGCTGGGTGCTGCGGTGGCGGTGTTGATCATGGCGATATTCCCGCAGGCGCCGCTTCCGTTCATCACAACGCTGGCACTGTGGCTGGCGCTCTGCACCGCGGGCGGCACGTTGCTGCGCTATACCAGTTCTCAGGCGTTTGTGCTCAGTGGTTATACCGCCGTGGTGGTGGCATTGCTGGCCATTCCCGATCAGGATGGCACCTTTCTGCTGGCTGTCACCCGCGTTACCGAAACCTTGCTGGCCGTAGCGTGCGTCTGCGTGGTCAGCCTGCTCACTGCGCGTCCGGAAGCAGTTGCCAAAGGTTACTTCGCCAAGGTCGATCAGGTGATCAAACTGGCTGCCAGTCACTCCGCTGCGGTGATTCGAACAGAAGAAAGTGATGCCGACTTTCAGCGCCGTCAGATGCAGTTGCTCGGTGAAATCAGCGCGCTCGAAGGGTTGCGCCGCCATCTGTATTTCGATGCCCCACGGTTGCGCGGTGCCGACAATCTGGTGCTGCTGTTGGGTAATCAACTGATGTTGCTGACCTCGCGTTTGACTGCATTACGTCATCAGCGCGAATTGCTCACCGAACGATGGGAGGGCGATCTTCCTCTGGACGTACAGCGCTTGCGTGCAGAAGAGCTCGCACTTCTCGACCAGTTGGCGCAGTTGGGCCGAGCGCTGCCCGCCGAGCGGCGGCATCAATTCATCACGCTGCAGCAGCAGTTTGAAGCCTTGGCGTATGAGGCCGAACAACTGACCGAAGACATGAGCGCTATCCTGCGCTCGCTGGCGTGGGCGTTACGCTGGGAGCAGGCGCGGCTGTTGCAGCAACTGGAGCAGATTCTGGAGTTGAGTGATGCCATTCAGGAAGGGCGCGAAGCCAGTTGTCTGTATCGCGGTCAGGCCAGCCCGCTGCATCTTGATTTCACACTGGCTTCAATGAACGCCATCCGCGCCTTTACCGCATTACTGGTAGCCGGGTTGATCTGGATCGAAACCGCCTGGGATGGCGCGCGGGGCGGGATGATTCTGGTGGGGATTCTCTGTTCGCTGATGGCGACATTCCCGCGGCCACTGATGGCCGCGCAGAGTTACGCGCGTGGGTTGGGACTGGCACTGGTGGTCTCGGCGTTCTATCAATTCATGCTGGTGCCGACCATCAGTGATTTCGAGCCATTGGCGTTGATGCTGGCACCGCTGCTGTACGTGATCGCTGTCGGTTTGGCGAGCCCGACGACCGCGGGCATTGGTATGGGCCTGGGGTTGTCGAGTTTCCTCCTGCTCGGCCCACAGAATGTCGGCACCGGGCAGAACACTGCAATTCAATGGTTCGAATTCGCCGGCGCCTATGTCAGCGCGGCGATGCTCGCTTTGATGGTCTACGCATGGATTTTCCCGTTCCGTCCGGCATTGCGTCTCCGCCGCTTTTATAACGAGGCGCGTGAGCAGGTTTATGAACTGACCAAAAAACCGGCCACCGATGAACAGCAATTCGCTTTCGAAAGCCGTATGGTCGACCGACTGACCAGCATGCTTGGCTTGCTGCCGGCCGTGAGCGAGCGCGCCATGCAGCAGCTCTATGAAATCAGTCTGGCGTGCGTCGCATTGGGCGTAGCAATGCATCAACTCCGGCAGCAGGCACAGAACAATGCACTGCTGACGGACGCGTTCAGCCAGCAATTGGCTTCGGCGCTGCGCAAGACCGGCCGTTTTGTGGCCGGGCGCCAGGACGTGCAATTGCAAGCGTTGTTGACCTCGCTCCAGCTATTGGGTGATGAGCTGGACGAGTTGCACGTCGCCAGCCACGAACATTTGTGGTCGGTGTTTCGCATGCGCGTGGCGCTGTTGATCGTCGTGTCTTTCCTGAAACGCCACGGCGAATACCTGCAACGTAAAGTCTCGGAAGGAGAACCGGCCCTTGCCCATTGATTTCGAAATGGGTGGCGTTTATCTGCCACCCATTGCCCAGGCCCTATTGCTGGCGATACCGATATTTATGCTCCTGGACTGGTGTTTGCGACGTCTGGGTGTGTTGCGACTGGTCTGGCACGAGGCGCTGTTTGAGGGCGCCTTGTATGCATGCGTTTGTGCCTCGCTGATTTTGCTGATGGGAGCCTGATGCCTTGAAAGTGTTACTCGCTCGAACAACGACATTAGCGGTGGTGTTGCTGGCCATCGTGCTTGGCTGGTTTGCCTGGGAGCATTACACCCGTGCGCCTTGGACGCGGGATGCGCGGGTGAGGGCGGATGTGGTGACGCTATCAGCCGATGTTTCCGGGCGTATCGTCAGCCTCGTGGTGCAGGACAACCAGCATGTCGACAAGGGGCAATTGCTCATGGAGATCGATCCGGCGCGCTACAGCCTGGCAGTCGAGCATGCGCGGCGTTCGGTCGAGGTGGCGAAGGCGACGCTGGGGCAATCACAGGCATCCATCGTCGCCAGTGAAGCGCTGCTCAAACAACGCCAGAGCGAAGAGCGGCGCCGGCGTACGCTCAAGCAGGGTTTTGCTATTTCCGGGGAAGAATGGGAGAAGTCCAATACCGATGTGGCGGTGGCTCAGGCTGATCTGTTGCGCAATCAGGCCAATCTCGGGCTGGCCGAGGCCAATGTGCAATTGGCGATTGCTGCACTGACTCAGGCGGAACTGGACTTGCAGCGTACTCGTGTCGAATCGCCGGTCAGCGGTTACGTCACTAATCTGCTGACCCGACAGGGTGATTACGCGGTTGCGGGTGGTGCACTGCTGGCACTGGTCGACAGCGATTCGTTCTACGTCAGCGGTTACTTTGAAGAGACCAAATTGCCGCGAATCGAGGAGGGGGACCGCGTGCGCGTGCAGTTGATGAGCGGAGAAACCTTAGGTGGCACGGTCCAGAGCATCGCCTTTGCCATCGCCGACCGGGAAAACGCCACGGGTGGCCGACTGCTGGCCAATATCAATCCGAGTTACACCTGGGTGAAGCTGGCGCAGCGGGTGCCGGTGCGCATCGGCATTGATGGTGACTATGCCGGCAAGAATCGATTAAGGGCCGGTACGACAGCCACTGTCACTGTACTGGAAGCGCAAAACCATCAGGCGAAAAAAAGCCCCGCGACCGAATGATACGCGGGGCAAAAAAATTGGTTGGTTGCGGCCAACCAAAGGAGCTCTTTAACAACTATTACTTACTGGCGACGGTTTCCGGCTGCCAGCCACCACCCAAGGCCTTGTAGATCGCGACGATGCCGCGATACAGATCAACTTCGGCCTGTGCCTGGCTGTCTTCGGCATTCAGGCGTTCGCGCTGAGCATCGAGCAGCACGAGGAAGTCGGTGGTGCCTTCGCGGTAGCGGATTTCCGCCAGATCGGCAGCCTTGCGGCTCGATTCACTCTGACGAATCAGCGAGATCAGCCGTTGCTGACGCTTGCCGTAATCGCTGAAGGCGTTTTCCGATTCTTCCAGCGCCAGCAACACCTGTTGCTCGTAGGTGGCGAGTGCGCCTTCGGCGTCGGCATCGGCGCCGCGCAGACGCGCGCGCACGCTGCCCAGATCGAACGCCGCCCAGGTGATGCTCGGGCCGAGTGCCCAGGCGTTGGCCGCCGAGGAGCCGATCTGCGAACCACGCCCGGCCGTCCAGCCGAGGAACCCGCTGAGGCTGACCCGTGGAAACAGATCAGCCTTCGCCACACCGATTCGCGCGGTGGCCGAGGCCAGTTTGCGTTCGGCGCCGAGGATGTCCGGCCGGCGTTGCAGCAGTTCACCCGGATCGCCGATCGGCAGGGCCTTGGCAATCGCCGGCAAGTCTTTCGGGCTCAGATCCACGGTCAGTTTGTCGGGACGTTCACCCAGCAGAGTGGCGATGCGGTTTTTCTGCCGAACCTGTTCCGCCTGCAATTGCGGCACGCTGGCTTCGACCGAGGCCAGACGCGCATCGGCACGTTCGACGTCGAGCTGATCGCCCACGCCGGCGTCACGCAGGCTGATGGTGATCTTGCGCGACTCCTGCTGGTTTTCCAGGTTGGCCACGGCGATCTTCTCGCGCAATTGCGCACCGCGCAGTTGACCGTAGGCGTCCACCAGTTCGGCAATCATGGTGACTTGCAGTTGGTACAGATCGGCTTCGGCCGCCTGCTGATCGGCGTCGCTGGCTTCCAGATTGCGCTGGATCCGCCCGAACAGGTCCAGTTCCCAGGCCATGTCCAGGCCCAGATCGTAGCGTTCGCTGTTGACCCGTTTGGTGGTCTGGCCGGGGATTTGCCCCTTGGCCAGATCACTGCTCGCACGGCTGGTGATGGTCGGCATCGCATCGTTGCTGACGTCGTCGCGGATCGCCCGGGCGGCTTTCCAGCGGGCGAACGCCACGCGCAGTTCACGGTTGCCTTGCAGCGATTGCGTCACCAACTGGTTGAGGGTCGGGTCGTCGAATTGCTGCCACCAGATGCCTTCGAATTTCGAACGGTCAAAGTTCTTCTGACCGGCAGCGCCGTCGGTGGCGGTCGTGATGTTGGCCGCCTCCGTGGCCGGGGTCTTGTAGTCGGGGCCGACGGCGCAGGCGCTCAACGCCAGCACCAGCAGACTCGGCAGGAAGACTTTCAGACTCATTATTGCGCCTCCAGTGGCTTTTGAAGAGCTTGCGCCTTGGCCGCTTTGCGGGCTTCGCCACGCTCGACGAAATTACGGATCAACACGTAGAACACTGGCGTCAGCAACAGACCGAAGAAGGTTACCCCGAGCATCCCGGAGAACACCGCCACACCCATCGCGTGACGCATCTCGGCACCGGCACCGCTGGAGAACACCAGTGGCACCACACCCATGATGAACGCGAAGGAGGTCATCAGGATCGGCCGCAGACGCAGACGGCAGGCTTCCAGTACCGCAGCCAGCGGATCGAGACCTTCCAGCTGTTTATCCTTGGCGAATTCGACGATCAGAATCGCGTTCTTGCACGCCAGGCCCACCAGTACGATCAGGCCGATCTGGGTGAAGATGTTGTTGTCGCCGCCGGAGACAATCACCCCGGTGATGGCCGACAGCAGGGTCATCGGTACGATCAGGATCACCGCCAGTGGCAGGCTCCAGCTTTCGTACTGCGCCGCGAGCACCAGGAACGCCAGCAATACGCAGAGCGGGAACACGAACAGCGCGGTGTTACCGGACAGAATCTGCTGGTAGGTCAGGTCGGTCCACTCGTAGGTCATGCCGTTCGGCAATTCATCCTTGAGCAGTTTCTCGATGGCTTTTTCGGCCTGGCCGGAGCTGTAGCCGGGGGCTGCCGCACCGTTGATTTCCGCAGTGATGAAGCCGTTGTAGTGCATCACGCGATCCGGACCCGAGGTGTCGCTGACCTTGATGAAGGTCGCCAGCGGGATCATTTCGCCCTTGTTGTTGCGCACTTTCAGTTGACCGATCTGGTCGGATTCGAGGCGGAACTGTTGCTCAGCCTGAACGTTGACCTGATAGGTGCGTCCGAAACGGTTGAAGTCGTTGGCATACAGCGAACCCAGGTAAATCTGCAGGGTGTCGAAGATGTCGCTGACGGCCACGCCGTGGGTCTTGGCTTTTTCGCGGTCGATGGCGGCATCGACCTGGGGTACGTTCACGGTGTAGCTGGTGAACAGCCCCGCAAGCTCAGGCACGCTGTGGCTCTTGGTGATGATGTTCATCGTCTCTTTGTACAGCTCGTCGTAGCCCAGGTTGCCCCGGTCTTCGATTTGCAGACGGAAACCGCCAATGGTGCCCAGACCTTGTACCGGCGGAGGCGGGAAGATCGCCATGTACGCTTCCTGAATGTTCGCGTACTGACCGTTCAAGGCTCCGGCGATTGCACCGGCGGACATGCTCGGGTCCTTACGTTCGTCGAATGGTTTCAGGGTCACGAACACGATGCCGGCGTTCGGGCTGTTGGTGAAGCCGTTGATCGACAGGCCCGGGAACGCTACGGCGCTTTCCACGCCCGGTTGCTTCAGCGCCAGGTCTGACATGCGCTTGATCACGTCTTCGGTGCGATCCAGGCTCGCGGCGTCCGGCAGTTGCGCGAAGGCTACCAGGTATTGCTTGTCCTGGCCGGGTACGAAACCGGTCGGCGTGCTGGAGAAACCGAAGAACGTCAGCACCATCAGGCCTGCATACAGCAGCAGGGCGATGCCGCTGCCACGGATGACCCGGCGCACAGTACCGACGTAACCGTGACTGGCCTTTTCAAAGAAGCGGTTGAACGGACGGAACAACCAGCCACCAAAGATCTTGTCGAGCACTTTGGAGAAGCGGTCTTTCGGCGCGTCATGACTTTTCAGCAACACAGCGGCCAGCGCTGGCGACAGGGTCAGCGAGTTGAACGCGGAGATCACGGTTGAGATCGCAATGGTCAACGCAAACTGCTTGTAGAACTGCCCGGTGAGGCCGGAGATGAACGCCGCCGGAACAAACACCGCACACAGCACCAGCGCGGTTGCGATGATCGGGCCGGTCACTTCACCCATGGCCTTTTTGGTCGCATCGAACGGGTTGAGCCCCAGTTCAATATTACGCTCGACGTTCTCCACCACCACGATGGCGTCGTCGACCACGATCCCGATCGCCAGTACCAGGCCGAACAGCGACAGGGCGTTGAGCGAGAAGCCGAACAGGTGCATGACCGCAAACGTACCGATCAACGACACCGGCACCGCCACCAACGGAATGATCGAGGCGCGCCAGGTCTGCAGGAACAGGATCACCACCAGCACCACGAGGATCAGTGCTTCGAAGAGGGTGTGAACCACCGCTTCGATCGAGCCGCGCACGAAAATCGTCGGGTCATAGACGATGCTGTAGTCCATGCCTTGCGGGAAGCCTTTCTTCAGCTCTTCCATCTTGCCGCGAACTTCGTTCGAGATATCGATGGCGTTGGAGCCTGGACGCTGGAAGATCGGGATCGCTACAGCGGGCTGGTTGTTCAGCAGCGAACGCAGGGCGTACTGGCTGGAACCCAGCTCGACGCGCGCGATGTCCTTGAGACGAGTGATTTCACCGTTGTCGCCGGAGCGAATGATGATGTTCTCGAACTCTTCTTCAGTGACCAGACGGCCCTGAGTGTTGACCGACAGCTGGAAGCTCTGGGCATTCGGCGCAGGAGGCGCACCGAGCTGACCGGCAGCGACCTGACGGTTCTGTTCACGAATCGCCGTCACCACGTCGGTGGCGGTCAGGTTGCGCGAAGCAGTCTTGTTCGGATCGAGCCAGACCCGCAGCGAGTAGTCGCCCATACCGAACAGCTGCACGTCACCGACGCCGCCCAGACGCGCCAGCTCATCCTTGATGTTGAGGATCGCGTAGTTGGACAGGTAGAGCATGTCGTAACGTTTGTCCGGCGAGGTCAAGTGCACAACCATGGTCAGGTCGGGCGAGGCCTTGTCGACGGTGATACCGATGCGCGTCACTTCTTCGGGAAGTTTCGGCTCGGTCCGGGTCACCCGGTTCTGCACCTGCACCTGCGCGTTGTCCAAGTCGGTGCCCAGGGCGAAGGTGATGGTCAGGGTGATCTTGCCGTCAGCGGTGGACTGCGAGGACATGTACAGCATGTTCTCGACGCCGGTGATGGCTTGCTCCAGCGGAGCGGCCACGGTTTCACCGATGACTTTGGGGTTGGCGCCCGGGAAGTTGGCACGCACCACCACGGTCGGTGGCACGACTTCCGGGTATTCGCTGATCGGCAGCTGGAACAGCGAGATCGCACCGGCGATCAGGATCAACAGCGAGAGCACCGCTGCGAAGATCGGCCGTGAAATGAAGAATTGGGAAAAATTCATCGGAGTTGTCGTCCCTTAACCGCGTGGGGTCGTAGCGGCCAGCTTCACAGCCGTACCCTGTGCACCTTTGGCGGGTGCGACTTTGGGCAGGTTGCTGGCTTCCAGCGCTTGACGTTGTTGAGCCAGAGCGGCAATGGTCTGCTCGCTGGCCATCGGGATCACTTCAGGGGTCACCGGCGAACCCGGACGTACCCGCTGCAGACCCTTGACGATGATCGTGTCGTCCTTGTTCAGACCGGTGCGCACAATGCGCAGGCCTTCGATTTTCGGCCCCAGTTCGACGGCGCGGTAAGCGGTCTTGTTGTCCGCATCCATCACCAGCACGAACTTCTTGCCCAGATCGGTACCGACCGCTTCGTCGTTGATCAGCATGGCGTTGTAGGTGCCGCTGCCGACCAGTTTCAGACGTGCATACAGGCCAGGGGTGTAGGTGCCGTCGCTGTTGTCGAACACCGCACGACCACGGATGGTGCCGGTTTTCGGGTTGACCTGGTTGTCGACGAAGTTCATCTGACCGAGGTGCGGATTGCCGTCCTCGTTGGACAGGCCCATGTACACCGGGGTGGTGGCGCCACGTTGGCCGTTGCGGGCGAGCTGGGTGTATTTGAGGAACACACGCTCGTCGGCGTCGAAGTAGGCGTAGACCTTGTCGGTGGAGACCACGCTAGTCAGCGGGGTGGTGTCGGCAGTCACCAGGTTACCGGCGGTGATCTCGGCACGGCTGACGCGACCGCTGATTGGCGCGGTAACGCGGGTGAAGCTCAAGTTCAGCTTGGCCAGATCCAGTTGCGCCTGCAGGGCGCCAACGGCGGCGCGGGCTTCCTGGGCGGCGCTGGTGCGCGAGTCGGCCAGTTCGGCGGAGATCGCGTTGCTGGCACGCAGACGTTCGCCACGACCGGCCTCGTTTTCACTGCGGGTGGCGGTGGCGCGGGCTTGGGCGACCAGGGCTTCGAGGCGGCGAACCTCAGCCTGGAAAGGACGCGGATCGATCTGGAACAGCAGGTCGCCTTTCTTCACCAGTGCGCCTTCGGTGAAGGCGACGTCGTCGATCTGGCCGGAGACTCGCGGACGGATTTCAACGGTTTCCGGCGCTTCGAGGCGCCCGGTGAATTCGTCCCACTCGTTGACCGGTTGTTCCAGCACCTTGGCCACGCTGACTTTGGCAGCGGGCATAGTGGCGGCAGTCTCCGGAGTCTTGCCGCAGGCGCTCATCACCAGCACGGCCAACATGGCCAAGGGGAAGCGCAAATGTTTGAGTGACTGTTCCATGGAATCATCCGCCAATGTATTGAAGATGGGCGGATGATGCTCGGCGGGGTGTGATGGCACGAATCGAATGAAGCAAAGGTAACTATCATTCGGAATGATATAAGACCGATTCGAGCCCTCTAGCATGCACCTTTCGTTAGGGTGCTATCAATTGGTTTGATGACAAATGTTTGTTGCGGAGCGAGCAAGAATCCGCAAGGGTTGAATCGGCGGGAGTACAAAACGGACTCCCCAAGCCAATAAATGGCCGCACAGGACAGGATCATGTGGCTTGTCCATCTGATCCAGCGTCCCCCTCAACGTCGACACATTCGGCAATCGGTGGACCAGAAACCGACAAATGGACACAGATCGCTGCGTACAAAACACGCACGATCATCAACGAGTAAAACGACTTTTAATGAGTGATTCTACGGCGACTAACAACGGCAACTGGTACGCAGTGATTGCCCTGGCATTGGCCGCGTTTGTGTTCAACACCACCGAGTTTGTCCCGGTCGGCCTGTTGAGTTCGATTGGCAGCAGCTTCGACATGTCGACCGCGCAGGTCGGCCTCATGTTGACCATCTATGCGTGGGTGGTGTCTTTGACGTCGCTGCCGATCATGCTGCTGACGCGCAACGTCGAGCGGCGGAAATTGCTGATTGTGCTGTTCGGGATGTTTATCGCCAGTCACATTCTGTCGAGTCTGGCGACCAGCTTCGGTGTACTGCTGGTGAGCCGGATCGGTGTGGCGTTGTCGCATGCGTTGTTCTGGTCGATCACCGCGTCTCTGGCCGTGCGCCTGGCACCGCCGGGCAAACAGGTTCAGGCCTTGGGCTTGCTGGCAACCGGTACTTCGCTGGCGATGGTGCTGGGGATTCCCCTCGGCCGCTTGCTGGGCGAGGCCATGGGCTGGCGCACCACGTTCATGGTGATTGCAGGCTTTGCCGCGGCGCTGGTGTTCTGCCTGGCGAAGGTACTGCCGCTGCTACCCAGCCAGAACTCAGGCTCGCTCAAGAGCCTGCCGATATTGCTGAAGCGACCTGCGCTGGTGGCCGTCTATGTTCTGACGGCTCTGGTGGTGACGGCACAGTTCACCGCTTACAGCTACATCGAACCGTTCGTACTGACCGTGGCCAACATGAGCGGCGACGTGGTGACGCTGCTGCTGTTGCTATTCGGCGGTGCCGGTATCTTCGGCTCGCTGCTGTTCAGCTACCTGCACAGCTATAATCCCCAGCGCTTTCTGATCATCTGCGTATCGGTGCTCGCCTTGTGCCTGGCTTTGCTGTTGCCGTTGAGCGGCAACGTCTCATACCTCGGCGTGCTGAGTGTGTTCTGGGGCATGGCGATCATGGGCTTCGGGCTGGCGTTACAGTCGAAAGTCCTGGTACTGGCGCCGGACGCCACCGATGTGGCGATGGCGCTGTTTTCCGGGATCTACAACATCGGTATCGGCGGCGGGGCACTGGTGGGCAGTTGGGTCGGCAGCCAGTTTGGTTTTGCTTACATCGGGGTGGTGGGGGGGATGCTGGCGGCGGCAGCGCTGTCGTTTTACTGCCTGTCGATTTATCGCAACAGCCGGGCTGGGGCTTGAGTCGCTGGCTGCCTGGTTAATGCGCAGGCAGCTCGAGACTGTCCGGATCGCCAAAGAACATCTGAATCCGCGACCGCAACCAACGCTCCCCCGGATCGTTATCCTGCGACCCACGCCACGCCATATGCAGTTCGAACGTGCGCGTCGGCAACGGTGGATCCTCCGCCCGCACACCGCCGGCAGCCGTCAGCGCATCCGCGGTGTAGTCCGGCACGGTCGCAACAATGTCAGTGCCGGCGAGCAACGTACTCAAGCCATTGAACTGCGGCACGGCCAGCACCACGTGGCGCTTGCGCCCGAGTTTCTCCAGCTCTTCATCAATAAAGCCACTGAGGTCACCGGCGAACGACACCAGTGCATGCGGACGCGCGCAGTAGTCATCCAGACTAAGCGGGCCGGGCACGGTGTCGGCGCGCAGCAGTTTCGGCTGGCTGCGGCGCAGCACCTTGCGCTTGGCGTTGGCCGGCAGGTCGGTGGTGTAGCTGACGCCGATGGAGATTTCGCCGGAGGCCAGCAGGCCCGGCATCAATATGTAGTTGACTCGGCGCACGACGAGGACGATGCCCGGTGCTTCGGCGCGCAGGCGTTTGAGCAGCATCGGCAGCAGGGCGAATTCGACGTCGTCGGACAGGCCGATGCGAAATACCGAAGTGCTGGTGGCGGGGTCGAATTCCGCCGCGCGGCTGACAGCCGTTGAAATCGAGTCGAGCGCCGGGGAGAGCAGGGCGAAAATTTCCACCGCGCGGGCGGACGGTTCCATGCTGCGTCCGGTGCGCACGAACAACGGGTCATCGAACAGGCTGCGCAGGCGCGAGAGCGCCGCACTGATCGCCGGCTGGCCTAGAAACAGCTTCTCGGCGGCGCGGGTCACGCTGCGTTCGTGCATCAATGTTTCGAATACGATCAACAGGTTCAGGTCGACACGACGCAGGTCATTACGATTCATCTGGAGTCCTGGCAGAGTCATCAAGCTTGACGAGAGCGACCATATGAGAACAATGGCCGGCATGAATATTACGGGGAAAGGCTGGTACTCTGCACCGCTAAATTCAGCTTTACCGGGCCGGTGGCGGCATTTTTTCATCAATTTTGCCAATGCCGTTCATACTGCGGAATCAATGACAGGCATGTCGACTATTAATAGCCACTGATAGTCTTGGGTCAAAAGCCCAGATAGAGTTCAGGGCATTAGAGGTTACTTTGACGAGGTTTGCGATGTCCCGCACGATCCGTTTTCACAAGTTTGGTCCGGCCGAGGTGCTCAAATGCGAAGAGCATGCGGCCGCTCAGCCAGGTCCTGGCGAAGTGCAGGTGCGTGTCGAGGCGATCGGCATCAGCTGGTACGACATTCTCTGGCGTCAGAATCTGGCCTCGTCCCAGGCACGCCTGCCGTCCGGTCTCGGCCATGAAATGGCCGGTGTGGTCACCGCCGTCGGTGACGGTGTGGACGATCTGTCGGTCGGCGACAAGGTAGCCAGTTTCCCGGCCGAAAGCCCGAACGATTACCCGGTGTATGGCGAGCAGATCGTGCTGCCACGTACCGCGCTGACCCGTTATCCGGATGTGCTCAGCCCGGTTGAGGCCAGCGTGCATTACACGCCGTTGTTGATCGCTTACTTCGCCTACGCCGATCTGGCGCGGGTCAAACCAGGGCAGTTTGCCTTGGTCACTGATGCCAGCCATTGCGCCGGTCCGTCCTTTGTCCAGTTGGGCAAGGCCATGGGCGTGCGGGTGATTGCCGCGACGAAAACCGCTGATGAGCGTGAGTACCTGCTGTCGCTGGGTGCCGAGAAAGTCATCGTCACCGAGGAAGAAGACTTGTTGATGCGAATCAACAAGATCACCGACAACCGTGGTGTCGATGTGGTGTTCGACGGTCTGGGCGGCCCGCAGATGTCATTGCTCGGCGATGTCCTCGCACCGCGTGGCAGCCTGGTCCTGTATGGTCTGCAGGGTGGCAACCAGACACCATTTCCGGCCTGTGCGGCGTTCCAGAAAAACATCCAGTTCTTTGTGCACTGCATCGGTAATTTCACCGGTAAACCCGAGTTGGGCATTGTTCAGGATCAAGTCGCCTTGCAACGTGCCCTGCGTGATATCAATCAGTTGACGGCCGACCGTGTGCTGCTGCCGCTCAAGACCCGGGTCTTCCCGTTCAACGAGTTCGTCGAAGCACATCGCTACATGGACGAATGCCCATGCCGCGAACGGGTCGCCCTGCAGGTCGAACCCGCATAACTCCCTCCGAACAGAGTCCGTGGCCCCACGGACTCTTGCGTTTTTACCTCTCGCAAATAATCAGACAGACCAAGCATGGTGCGTGGCCGGTTGTGCATCTGAACCGGTTTTTGTCTGCCATCTGTATCTTCTATTCGCCATATAAGCCCTGATAATTGAATGATTACTTTCATCTCAAGGAATGAGCCATGTCTGTGCATTCTGTTTTTCATTTCGCGTTTAACGTTTCCCCTCATGGGCGATATAGCGGTTTTTGTTTAATGACTGTAGGGCATTTCCTATTGTTGTTCTGCTTTTGTTGTACTCAATGTTCGTGGGACGCTGTAAGAAGTTTCCTCAGATATTTTCTGATCAAAAAAAACTCAATGCTGACAGTGGGTTACGTTGTCTGAGGTGGTGGGATTGCTGACTTCCTTGCGTCAAGTGTTTCAAATAACTTCAAAATCATAAGTGTTAGTATTTGATCGTCTATTACTTATTGATGAATTTATTGCGCCAGCGTCATCGCTGATGCGCGATATGAATTTTTTATGCCGGGTAAAGTACTGATGAGCACGATCCATGATCAGGCAATGAACTATGTCTACCAGCAAGTATTGCAACGCCTGCTGAGTTTCTTTTCCAGAGCCGAGCGCACAGCGCTGCAGTTGCTGATCCAGCGTCTGGTGGTCGCCGCCGGCGGAATGGAGCGCATGGGTGAATACAAGGTCATGGTGACGCCATCCGGTACCCGTGACAGTTGCTACATGCTGGCGCTGCTGCGCGCCGCCCAGTTGAGTATTGCCGGCCGCGCGCCCGCCACGTTCCAGTTACGTGTGGCCACCTTGCGCCGCAGCGAATCGGGGACGGCGGCGCTGAACAACATGCACCGCAGCTTCGCTGCCTTGTTTCTGTATGACGACCCCCGTGTCGAGTTGCTCATGGTGGAACATCGACAAGTGTTGCCGTTCAACCATCTGGCGCCACTCGGAATGGACAGTGCGGACGCCCATCGCACCAATCTGCTGATGATGGGGCATCGACGTGCCATGGGCGAGAAGCTTGAGTGGCGGGACGACGCCTGCCTGGCCTGGGCCGAATTTTACGGCCAGATTGCTCGCTGGAGTAACGGCGTGGATGCCTGGCTGGCCAGCGAATCGCCGCGTCGTCAGAAGCAGTTTGTCGAAGACCTGGACCGGGCCGTGCAGAAGGCCGGTATCGGGGCGCTGACGCCGAATTCCGGGACGTTCGATGAGCTGTTCGCTTTGCTGGACGGATTGGGAGGGGATTTGTATCGCGGTTTTTACTCCGAATCGGAGCGGCAATGCTGGCGTCCCGAGGGTGGCTTCGAGTCATGTCGTCGCACGACATTTGTCGACATTCATGACATGGCGGTCGGCAATCTTGAAGAACGCTGGCCGCTACTGAGCGAGTTTCTGGGGTTCGAGGCAGAGGAATGGGTGTTTCACCAGGGTGAGGGCGAATACGCCGACCCTTTGATCGAGGCCCATTTACGCGGCCTGGAAGCCGAGTTCCTCAGCGATCGCAGCTATGAAGCGGGGTTCTCGGAACATGTCCAGCGCATGCTGGCGAACATGCAGCTGCAGCGGGTGCCGGAACCGGTCTGCGAGCAGATGATCGCAAGATTGGGGCAACGGCAGACCACGGAAGAACTGCGCGAAGCCGCGGCGAGCTGGCTGCACCAGACTTACGGTCTGAACGAAGCACAATGGGTCTGCCTGCTGTTCACGCCGTTCATCGAGCGTGGAGCCGGGCTCGAGCGGTTCCTGCGCAGCTGTCATCCCGGCATGTTGGTGGCGCTGCCTGATTTGCATCGGGCCATGCAGGGGCTGCACGGCCCGGAGCAGGTAATGCAGTGGATGATGGACGTCAGCGGTTTACCGGTTCGGCTCATCGGCCACCTCTACGCCATGGAACCCTTGCCTGCGCACGGTGCGGCCCGGCAAACACTGGAGACCGCACTCGACGCGGCAGGCCTCGATGGCGCCGGCGTGGGTGACCGTTCAGTGGAACGATGAAGTGAGCGAGCGATCCTTGGGCGCACCAACGGTTATGGTGTCCGTCTCATGAAGGCTGTACGGGAATCCGGTTTCGCCTACCAGGCAGTCTATCGATACCTGATGCGCTTGATGGCCGAGTCGGCTTGCGATGGCAATTCAAGGCTGCCATCGTTGCGTCAGTTGGCAGATCGCTTGAACGTGTCGATCTCGACCATTCAATACGCTTACTCGTTGCTCGAAAAGGAAGGGCGGATCTATTCGGTGGCCAAGTCCGGGTATTACGCCAGGGCGGTTTCGGGGGGGACGCCACCTGCCATGAGCAATGATCTGCTCGAAACGCTCTATGTCAACGCGCGGCACCCGGGTATGCGTTTGTTGAATGCTGATGATCCGGTTTCGCTGCAATCACTGGACAGTCCATTGCTGTTGTTGGAGCGTGAGCTGCTGCGCCAGTATCCCCGCCAGCCGCCGTTGCTCGACCAGCCTTGTGGTGAACTGGAATTACGCGCCGTCCTGGCGGCCCGCTATACCACCTCGCCAAAGCAGTGCTGGCACGCCGAGGATGTTTACATCGGCGCGGATATGCGCGGGGTGCTGGAGATCCTGGTGGCCGTTCTGCAGCTCAGGCACACAACCGTTCTGGTCGAGTCGCCCTGTGACTGGGTGATACTGCGGTTGCTGCAGGCGGCTGAGGTGCGTGTAATCGAACTGCCGTTGCAGGCCTGTGGCGGGCTGGAGCTGCAGCGGCTGGAAACACTGCTCAAGACCGAAGACGTGCGGTTGATTCTGCTGTCCTCGGGCCTGTGCATGCCGCGCGGTACACAGGTTCCAGCGGATAACCGCAATGCGATCGCCGGCCTGCTTGGCGAGCACGGCACCTGGGTGCTGGAAAACGACTGCTACGGTGAACTGGGCGAGGCAATGGGCGTCGAGCGTCTGCGTGATCAACTGGACCCTGACCGACTGCTGGTCTTCTCCACGTTCGAGAAATTCATCGGTATCGAAGCGCCTTATGGGTACGTGTTGACGCGCCAATGGAAGCACGAAATGCAGCGGCATTTTCTGATGCGCTCGTTCCGGTTGTCGCCCGTTCGCCAGAAAGCCATTGCCCGGCTGTATGGAAACGGTCGGGTCGATCAGCATCTGCACGTACTTCGCCGGCGCCTAAAGGAACGCCGTACGCCAATGATCGACTTGTTGCGCGAACGTCTGGGCGAAGCGCTGCAGGTTGTCGAGCCACAAGGTGGGGCGACGGTCTGGGTGCGGGCACGGCGGCCGGTGGACATGCGCGATGTGTTTCAGCGCCTGCTCAGGCAACAGGTGTTGATTGCGCCGGGCGAACTGTTCAGCTTGCAGGGATTGCACCGTCGGCATCTGCGCCTGAACCTGCTGGATCACGGCGAGAGCGGCTTGGGCGGAGCACTCGAGAGGTTGGGAGAGGCGCTGCGCTTGGCGCCGCTGGAATGAACGTTGAAATCTGTCGGATAGATCCCGTCGCGCTGCGGTCGAACTGTCAGTAAACTGCGCTGTATTTCCTGAACCACTCTATTTCAGAGGTTTTGCATGACTATCAGTCCTTTTGCGGGCAAACCGGCACCAGCAGAATTGTTGGTCGACATCCCGCGACTGGTAACGGCTTATTACACCGGCCAACCGGACGCTTCGATTGCCACCCAGCGTGTTGCATTCGGTACTTCCGGGCACCGCGGCAGCTCCTTCGACCTGAGTTTCAATGAGTGGCACGTTCTGGCGATCAGCCAGGCGATCTGCCTGTACCGCGAAGCCCAGGGCATCGACGGCCCGTTGTTCGTCGGTATCGACACTCACGCGCTGTCGACCCCGGCCGGGGCCAGTGCGCTGGAAGTGCTGGCGGCCAACGGCGTGACCGTGATGATCGCCGAAGGTGACGAATACACGCCGACACCGGCGATTTCGCATGCAATCCTCTGCTACAACCGTGGCCGCACTTCGGGCTTGGCCGATGGCATCGTGATTACGCCGTCGCACAATCCGCCACAAAGCGGGGGCTACAAATACAACCCTACCAACGGCGGCCCGGCCGACACCCACATCACCAAGTGGATCGAAGCCAAGGCCAACGAACTGCTGGCCAACAAGCTGGCAGGCGTCAAACGCATCAGCTACGAGCAGGCGCTCAAGGCCAGCACCACCCACCGTCATGACTTTCTGAACACTTACGTCGCAGACCTGATCAATGTGATCGACTTCGATGCCATCCGTGACGCCAAGCTGCGTCTGGGTGTAGACCCATTGGGCGGAGCAGGGGTGCGCTACTGGTCGGCGATTGCCGAGCGTTACCGTCTTGATCTGGATGTGGTGAACAAGCAGGTTGATCCGACTTTCCGTTTCATGACGGTCGATTGGGACGGTCAGATCCGCATGGACCCGTCGTCCAGCCATGCCATGCAAGGTTTGATCGGCCTCAAGGAACGTTACGACGTGGCCTTCGCCTGCGACCCGGATCACGATCGTCATGGCATCGTCACCCCGTCGGGTGGGCTGCTGGCACCGAACAACTATCTGGCGGTGTCTATCGACTACCTGTTCCAGAACCGCCCGCAATGGCGCGCCGACGCGGCCGTGGGTAAAACCGTGGTCAGCAGTGGCCTGATCGATCGCGTGGCCAAGCGCCTGGGACGTCGTCTGTACGAAGTGCCGGTTGGTTTCAAATGGTTTGCCGATGGCCTGTTCGATGGCTCGCTGGGTTTTGGTGGTGAGGAGAGTGCTGGCGCTTCGTTCCTGCGCAAGGATGGCGGCGTCTGGAGCACCGACAAGGACGGTCTGATTCCGGCGTTGTTGGCAGCCGAAATGACCGCCCGTACCGGCCGTGACCCGAGCCAGGCCTATCGCGCCCTGACCGATGAACTCGGCGAACCGTTCTCGGTACGCGTCGATGCCAAGGCCAACCCTGAGCAGAAAGCCCTGCTGAGCAAGCTATCGCCGGAGCAAGTAACGTCGACCGAGCTGGCAGGCGAGAAGATTCAGAGCATTCTCAGCCATGCGCCGGGCAATGATCAGGCCATCGGCGGTTTGAAGGTGATGACCGAGAACGGCTGGTTCGCCGCGCGTCCTTCGGGCACCGAAGACATCTACAAGATCTACGCCGAAAGCTTCATTGGCGACGACCACCTCAAGCAACTGGTGGCCGAAGCGCAAACCCTGGTGGATGGTGCTATTTCTACGAAATAGTAGTAAATACCAAAAAAACTGTGGCGAGGGAGCTTGCTCCCGCTCGGCTGCAAAGCAGTCGCAAAACAGGGCCGCTTCGCGCCCCGGCGGGAGCAAGCTCCCTCGCCACAAGGTTGGCAGCCGTTAAATCCTGTGTAAAAAGGGTGACCCAATTGGTCACCCTTTTTCATACCCGCAATCTAAGCCAGATCCACCAACACGATTTCGCTGTCTTCCAGCGCCGTTACCGTGAGCACCGACTCATGCTCGACGGCAACACCGTCCCGAGCTTTCGCGCGCAAGCCATTGACTTCAATCACGCCGGTGGCGGGCACCAGGTAGGCTCGACGTCCCGCCTCCAGCTGATACTCAGCGGTTTCGCCGGCCTTGAGGTTGGCCGCGACCAAGCGCGCATCGGCGCGAATTCGCAGGCTCTGGTCGTCGCCATCCTTGCCGCTGGCCAGGGTCACGAAGCCTTCTCGCTGGCCTTTGGGGAACGGTTTGGCACCCCACGATGGCGGCGCGCCAGTTTCCGTCGGCAGAATCCAGATCTGGAAGATTCGGGTCTCCTTGTCTTCAAGGTTGTACTCGCTGTGTGCGATGCCGGTACCGGCACTCATGACCTGCACGTCGCCTGCTTCAGTACGGCCCTTGTTGCCAAGGTTGTCCTGGTGGGTAATCGCGCCTTCACGCACGTAAGTGATGATTTCCATGTCGCGGTGCGGGTGCAGTGGAAATCCGGTGCCGGCGGCGATCACGTCATCGTTCCACACCCGCAGATTGCCCCAGTTCATGCGTTGCGGGTCGTAGTATTCGGCGAACGAAAAGTGGTGATGGGCATCCAACCAGCCGTGGTGAGCGCCGCCCAGTGTATTGAAAGGTCTGAGTTCAAGCATGATCGTCTCCTCAAAAGGTTCGTCATGGGGCGTAACGCCAAAGCCACGAAGCGAGACCGTCGGTTATGACGGGCATCATCCATGAGGCAACCATCGAGAAAAAGCGTAAAAAGTGCGGCATTCTCATCGAATCCGTTGATGAGAATCTGGCTCGAAACGATCTCATCCAACTTTCAGTTCATCGCCTAAACCAATGAGCTGTAAGCATTTCGCTAGAACTCATGAGCAAATAAAGCCACCATAGCCCCCAACAGCCTCACCCACTGGAGCCCCTCAGCGTGGCGCAACACACTCCCGATCTTCCTCCCGAACTTCGCCCACTGGCCGAGATGCCATGGTTCAAGCGTCTGGCCGCACGTTTCTTCGGCCATGGCCTGACACGCTTGCGCGCTCAACACCGTGCGTCGTGGCTGCACGGCCAGGCGGACGGTTTTCGCAGCGGACACACCGCTGGCGTGGAGTACGGCTTCAAGGAGGGGAAACTCGAAGGCCTGGAAGAAGGCCGGCAGGTGCTGTTGATTCGTGACAGTCGCAGCACCGAGCATCGTCCGCCGAGCGTCGATAATCATCTGTTCGACGACTGGCGTCTGCCGCTCAGCGCCGAGCTGAAGAAGCGCATGAAAGCCGATGTGGCGCGCCTGCTGCCCGCGCATGCCCAGCCAAGCCTCGCTCAATGGAAGATGATTTTCAGTGACACTCCTTCGACCTCGGTGATCGCCGGAGCCGGGGCAGGCAAGTCGACCACGTTGGTGCTGCGTATTCTGCTGCTCACGCATTATCTGGGCTTTGAGCTGGATTCAATGACCGTGGTGACCTTCACCCGTGAGTCGCGCAAGGACTTCATCAATAAGCTTATCGAGATGTTCGCGCTCTGGGGCCAGCCATTGAGCCTGCAACAGGCGCGGGAACTGGTGCGCACCTTTCACTCACGCATTTTGCCGATGGTACGCAGCCTGCCGGGGTTCGAACGCTTGCAGGCTTTTGAAAATCTAAGCAATCGGCCACAAGGCGCTGACGAGGAGGTCGACAGCAACCCGTTCGATCTGCGAATCAATGATGCCCAGCGCCAGCAGCTCAACGCCTGCTACCACCGGTTATTCAATCAGGACCAACGTTTCCGCCAGTTGATTCAACCACTGGCCAAGGCTGCCTTGCAGCTCAAGGAGCTTGAGCGCGATCACCCGGACGTGCAAAAGCGCATGGCGGTGACCGAACTGGCAGCCAAACGCGACGAAGAACTGTGCGATGCCATCGAAGACCTGTGGTTTCGCGCCGGTGCCTGGCCGATCAAGGGCATTGAGCCCAGCCGGCAGACGTTCGAGATCAACGGTTCGTCCTTTCACTGCCACGGCTACATTCCCAGCCTCGATGCCTGGGTAGTGCTCGGCTTCGATCACCGGGAAAACCCGCAAATCTGCCGCCCCAACGCCAAGCTTAGCGTGCGTGCTGAATGGGCTGTGAAGCGCACCCTGTTTCAAGCTTTCTGTCATAAGCCATTGATTTGGCTGGATAGCTATGAAATGTCAAAGCGGGTTCTGTCGACGTTGGCTGGCGATGCGAGCGCGGGTCCGGGGTTCGATTACAAGGTCAAAGGTGAACTGGTTTCGGCGCCGTTACTGGACTGTTTTGTTGCGGCGGCCGGCTTTATCGAAAACCTTGGGCTGGATGTGCCGGATGCCGTCGGCCGCATGAGCTTTGCCAAGGACGACCCGGATCGATTCTTCTTCGAGGCGCTGAGCCTGTTCTGGCGCGCCCTGGAAGATCATCTGCTCGATCAGAAGCCTCCGGTGATGACCTACAACCGAATGTTTGCGCTGTTCAGCGAGCATTCGCCAGAGAACCTGAAGCTGCTCAGTGATGAGCTGCTGCGACCGATGTCGCACCTGATGATCGACGAGTTTCAGGACGTATCGCCGCAAATCGTTTCATGGATCCGCGCCAGCCTGGCGGAAATCCGCAGTCGCGGCCCGGCCATGCACGTCGGGCGAGGTGCGCAGCGTTCGTCGTTGCTCTGTGTGGGTGACGACTGGCAGTCGATCTACGGCTGGCGCGGCAGTTCGCCGAGTTACTTCATGGAGTTCAACAAGGAATTCCCGTCGCCGAGCACTACTCGGGTGATGCTCAGCGACAACTATCGCAGCCATCAGCACATCATCGATGCTGCCGAACACATCGTTCGTGCCGCGCCGGCAATCCCCGGCAAGAAGGCCAAGGCCAGCGGTGCGCCCAAGGCCTTGCAGCCAGTCAGTGTGCTGGAGCGCGATGATCAGGCTTTGGGTCAGCGCCTGGCTGAACATTACAATCGCGGCGATTCAATTTTGATGCTTTATCGAAAAAGCAGTGATAAGTCATTGATTGAGCAGCATATTAATCCTGTAGTTAATGTGGATTCGAGCTTGCCGTACGAGGCCCGGCGCCTTAAGCAGCTCACCTACCACAGCGCCAAGGGCCTGCAAGCCGATGCGGTGTTTTTGCTGGGTGACTGCCAGCACCTGACCAGTTCGCCCTACAAGAACCAGGTGTATCGCATGGCCGGCTTGGGCAAGGCTGGCGACAGTGAACCTTATGATACGGCGCAGAAGGACGAGATCCTGCGGCTGGCCTACGTTGGTATCACCCGGGCGGTCAGCCATTGCTACTGGTACGTCGAGCCGCAGGATACCCAGGCGGTGAACATGCCAAGGGCGTCCGATCGGGTTGCCCAAGGCAAGGCATTCTTCGTCGATCACCGAAAACAGCCGCAAAACGCGTAGCACGCAAGCACAAAAAAAGCCCGCCTGAATTGGCGGGCTTTTTTTATGTAAAACAATAGGTTATGCGTAACTCTTGAGAGATTCCGGAGGAATGAAAGCCTCCAGTTCGTCTTCCACAGCCTCAATGATGCGCTCGACATCGGCCGCGTTCATCACCGTCGCACAAGGAATACCGGCGATGGCGATCATGGTTTCACCGCTGGCACGATCAAACAGACGGGCAATCATGCTGCCCGGCGCATCCATCGTTGCCTCAAAACCCATGGGATGAAAGTGCCAACGCATCAGTTGGCACGCATTGGGAAACGTGACTTTACTGGAGCCTTTATTCATGTGTTGCCCGCCTTCTTCATCGAGCGCTTCCTTTTGCTCATGTTAGGTGGGAAGAGCCTTCATTGGCTCAACCGGTCAGTGACGTTAAAAGTAGCACCCGCATGTGAATTTTCCGTGAGATTTTTCAGTTCATTTTGCGATTGCTGCGCGTTTTTTGATGTAAGTCACGTCGGGATCAGTCATCGCCAAATGGCCACTACCGTTTGCTCGTTGATCGTTTTGTCGAACTTGGGCAAGCTCGGTGCTTTTGCGCCGAGCCCTTTATGCACGCCGACGATGACGGCCCAGAACAGACCCCGGCCACGGCCGCCACGGTCATGCGTTACCACCTGAGCTGGAAGCACCGCGATCTGGACAGCGTCATGGCGCTGTATCACCCGGACGTCCAATACAACGATTTCTTTCAGAACCGGGTCCTCGGCCTCGACGAATTGCGCGAGTACGTGCGCGTGAGCATGCCGCGAGAATCCGACGAAGCGCTCGAGCATTGCGACCGGATTCGCGTGGATGGCAACACCGCGTTCATTCAATACGAAGTGACTTTGCGCGGTGGCGACGGGCTGGTGTCGTTCCGATCCAGCGAAGCGATCACGGTCAAGGACGGCCTGATCTGGCGGGTCAACGAATACGCCTCGCTGGTCCGCACGCAAACCAACGGCGCTGTCGCACCCAGTCAGCGCCCGGCGGTCAGTCGCTTGGGGCTGTCACCGCGCCAGATCAGTTTCATGGCCGAGGATCTGCAGCAATATTTCGAACGCCAGCAACCGTATCTCGATCCGGAACTGGATCTGCAACGGGTGGCGAAGGAGTGCGGCTACAGCCGCAATCAGATTTCCTACCTGCTCAATCAGGTGCTCGGCCAAAGCTTCTACCGCTACGTCAACCAGGCCCGCCTGCAGCACTTGCTCAAGACGCTGGATCAGGCCACGCCGCCGCTGCGTATCGATGAGTTGGCGTTTGCTGCCGGTTTCAACTCGCTGTCAGCGTTTTACAGTTGTTTTCGCCAGCACACCGGCCAGTCGCCGAAGGCCTACGCCAAACAAATTTCTTTGCGGGCACGCGCGCAAGACAGTGATTGAAGTCACGCACTAGGATCGACGCCATCGAAGGTTTTCAGTGGCGGAGTCTTGCATGCCGGCGTGGCGCACTATCAGTTTGTGGATGGATCAACTCGACGAGCCGTTGATTGCGCGGCCGGCGTTGGAACAGAATCTGGATGTCGACGTGGCGATCATCGGCGCCGGTTATACCGGGTTGTGGACCGCGTACTACCTGAAAAAGCTCGCCCCCGGTCTCGATATCGCCATCGTCGAGGCGCAAACCGCCGGTTTCGGCGCGTCCGGGCGCAATGGCGGCTGGCTGATGGGTAACCTGCTGGGCGAGGATCGACTGCTCGCCGGTCTCTCTCCAGAACAACGTCGCGCATCGTTTGATCTGCTGCACAGCATTCCTGATGAAGTGGAAGTTGTCCTCGAACGTGAGGGCATCCACTGCGATTACCGTAAAGGCGGGGTACTGTACTGCGCCGCCCGTTACCCGGAGCAGGAAGCCAGCCTGCGCGAATACCTCGACAAACTGCACGCCCAAGGCCTGACCGACAACGATTACCGCTGGCTGAACCCCGAGCAACTGGCGCAACAGATTCGTGTGGCGAAACCCTACGGCGGCATTTATGCGCCGCACGTGGCGACCATTCACCCGGCGAAACTGGTGCGCGGTCTGGCGCGCACCGTGCAGAGCATGGGCGTGAAGATCTATGAAAACAGCCCAGTCACCCATTGGCAGTCCGGCAGTTTGCGCACGGCCAGGGCCAGTGTGCGCAGTCGCTGGATTGTGCCGGCGGTCGAAGGTTATTCGGTCACGCTCCCACCGTTGGGCCGCTATCAGTTGCCGGTGCAAAGCTTGATTGTCGCCACTGAACCGTTGTCGGCAGCGACCTGGGATGAAATCGGCCTCAACCGTGGCCAGGCTTTCAGTGAGTTCAGCCGTCAGGTCACCTATGGCCAGCGCAGTGCCGACAATCGTCTGGTCTTTGGCGCCCGCGGCGGTTATCAGTTCGCCGGCAAACTGCGCCATAACTTCGATCTGACCCGTGATGAAGTCGAACTGCGCCGCTATCTGTTCGGCGAACTGTTCCCACAGCTGAAAAACGTGCAGATCACCCACGCCTGGGGCGGCAACCTCGGCATGTCCCGGCACTTCAAGCCGCACATGCTCTGCGATCGCGCCAATGGTATCGCGTTGTCCGGCGGTTATGGCGGGGAGGGTGTGGGTGCCAGCAATCTCGGCGGCCGCACCCTGGCCGATCTGATTCTTGAGCGCGATACCGAACTGGTGCATCAGCCGTGGGTGCTGCCGGACGGCGGAATTCATGCGCTACGCGCCTGGGAGCCGGAGCCGTGCCGCTGGCTCGGTTACAACGCGATCATCAAAAGTTTCGTCCACGAAGACCAGACCCTGGCCAACCCGGCCAGCGCACCTTGGCGGCGCAAGCTGGCCAGTCAGGTCGCGGGGTTCATGGAAGGTTTCATGCACTAACCGCCGTTTTCTTCACAAGACAGGTCCCACCATGAGCATTACGCAGTTCAAGAACACCGCCAACCTGCAACTGGACGAATCCAGCCCGGTCGCCGTGCCACTCGGCGAGCCGATCGCAATTGCCTCGACCACCAGCGTCGAGCGCGACGACGGCGTCGAAACCGGCGTCTGGGAATGCACCCCGGGGCGTTGGCGTCGGCAGATCACCGCGCAGGAGTTCTGCCATTTCATCTCCGGCCGTTGCACGTTCACTCCGGACGACGGCGGCGAAACCCTGCACATACAAGGTGGCGACGCACTGATGTTGCCGGCCAATACGCTCGGCATCTGGGATATCCAGGAGACCGTGCGCAAGACCTACGTTCTTATTTTCTGATTGTTTGATCCTTTGATTGCCTGCCAACAAAAATAGCCACTACAGGAATCACCTCATGATCCAGAAAACCCTTGCTCTGGCGCCGCTGCTGCTGGCCGCCTCCATTAGCCATGCCGCCGAAACGGTGAAAATTTACAACTGGTCGGACTACATCGCGCCGGACACCACGAAAAACTTCCAGAAGGACACCGGCATCGGCGTCACCTATGACGTCTACGACAGCAACGAAACCCTCGACGGCAAGTTGATGACCGGCAAATCCGGTTATGACGTGGTGTTCCCGTCCAACCATTTCATGGCGCGGCAGATCCAGGGCGGGGCGCTGAAGAAGCTCGACAAGAGCCAGTTGCCGAACTGGAAAAACCTCAACCCGGTGTTGCTCAAGGCCTTGCAGGTCAACGACCCGAACAACGAGCACGGCTTTCCGTATCTGTGGGGCAGCACCGGCATCGGCTACAACGTCGCCAAAGTCAAGGCGGTGCTGGGTGATAACGCGCCAGTGGATTCCTGGGATCTGATCTTCAAGCCCGAATACATGGAAAAACTGCAGAAGTGCGGCGTGGCGATCCTCGATAACGGCCCGGAACTGCTGCCGGCAGCGCTCAATTACCTGGGCCTGCCGCCCCACAGCAAGAACCCCGAGGACTACAAGAAAGCCGAAGCACTGCTGATGAAAGTGCGGCCGTATGTCAGCTACTTCCATTCCTCGAAGTACACCAGCGACCTGGCCAATGGCGATATCTGCGTGGCGGTCGGTTTCTCCGGTGACATCTTGCAGGCGGAAAACCGCGCCAAGGAAGCGAAGAACGGCATCGACATCGGTTACGCGATTCCCAAGGAAGGCGCCGCCATCTGGTTCGACATGGTCGCCATGCCCGCCGATGCGCCGGACGAGAAGGCCGGTTACGCGTTCATGAACTATTTGCTGCGTCCGGATGTGATGGCCGGCATCAGCAATTACGTGCACTACGCCATTGGCAACCAGCAGGCCGACAGCCTGATCGATCCGGCAATCAAGGGTGACACCAAGGTGTATCCGAGCCCGGAGATGATGGGCAAGCTGTTTGCGCTGGAGGCAATGCCGCTGAACATTGACCGGATCCGCACACGGGTGTGGAACAAGATTCGAACGGGTAGTTGATTCACTTCATTCCTGTGGGAGCGGGCTTGCTCGCGAATGCGTCCGTTCAGTCAGCAATTATGTTGATTGATAAGCCGCATTCGCGAGCAAGCCCGCTCCCACAATGTGTTTTCAGCGCAGCATTTTATTTGATATCAATACACTGGCATTGCACTAGTAGAGTGCAGGAAAGTGAGACGCGTCTAACAAAAAACAACTTACTAATATTTAATATTTAAATAGAAAATCGTCAGACAATTGGGCGTGGTGATGCCCGGTAAAACAATCTTTCGACCCCGCAGGCTTTGTTTTCGGCAGTTTTACGCAACAGTTCAATTTGATCTCAAAAAAACGCTAGACGACAGATTTCAAATTGTGTCAGGTTTCTTACGCCTTCATTGGGCGAGTGATAGGACGATCTCGCCAGGGATCGTCGCTATCTGACAAAAACTGTTCCATTGCTAAACAAGGAAGTGTGTTTATGTCGAAAGTAAAAGCGAACGCTATTGATATCACCGCAGACACATTCGTGCCTGTCGGCGCAGCGCAATCTCTGGCTGCGACCAGCTCTGCCTGGAACCAGATCAATAGCTTCAGCCATCAATACGATCGTGGCGGCAACCTCACGGTCAATGGCAAACCGTCCTTCTCGGTGGATCAAGCCGCCACTCAATTGTTGCGCGACGGTGCCTCCTGGCACGACCTCGACAACAGCGGCAAGATCGAACTGACCTACACCTTTCTGACCGCCAAAACCGCTAACTTCAGCGGCCTGGGCGTCACCGGTTTCAGTCAGTTCAGCTCCCTGCAGAAAGCCCAGGCCGTGCTCGCCATGCAGTCGTGGGCGGATGTCGCCAACGTGACGTTCACCGAATCGGCCCGTGGTGGCGACGGTCACATGACCTTCGGTAACTACAGTGGCGGTCAGGAAGGCGCGGCGGCGTTTGCGTTCCTGCCAGGCACCGAGCCAGGCTATGACGGTCAATCCTGGTACCTGACCGGCAGTGGCTATGACGTCAACAAGACCCCGGGCCTGAACAATTACGGGCGTCAAACCCTGACCCACGAAATCGGCCACACCCTGGGCCTGTCTCACCCTGGCGACTACAACGCCGGCGAAGGCAATCCGACTTACAAGGATGCTTCCTACGGGCAAGACACCCGCGGTTACAGCCTCATGAGTTACTGGAGCGAAAGCAACACCGCCCAGAACTTCAGCAAGGGCGGTGTGGAAGCCTATGCCTCCGGCCCGCTGATGGACGACATTGCAGCGATCCAGAAGCTGTACGGCGCCAATCTGACCACCCGTACCGGTGACACCACCTACGGCTTCAACTCCAACGCCGGTCGCGATTTCCTCAGCGCCTCGTCGTCGAGCGACAAGCTGGTGTTCTCGGTGTGGGACGCGGGCGGCAAGGACACCTTCGACTTCTCGGGTTTCACCCAGAACCAGAAGATCAACCTCAATGAAGCCTCGTTCTCCGACGTAGGTGGCATGATCGGTAACGTGTCCATCGCCAAGGGCGTGACCATCGAGAACGCCATCGGCGGTTCGGGCAACGACCTGCTGATCGGTAACAGTGCGTCCAACGAGCTGAAGGGCGGTGCCGGCAACGACATCATCTACGGCGCCGGTGGTGCGGACAAACTGTGGGGCGGTTCGGGTTCGGACACTTTCGTGTTCGCCTCCAGCTCCGACTCCAAGCCGGGTGCGATCGATCAGATCCTCGATTTCGTCAGCGGTCTGGACAAAATCGACCTGAGCGCCATCACCAACGGTTCCGGCCTGCACTTTGTCAGCAGCTTCACCGGTTCGGCCGGCGACGCGATCCTGACCTCGTCGGGCGGCAACAGCCTGTTGTCGGTGGACTTCTCCGGGCACGGTGTGGCGGACTTCCAGGTCAGCACCGTGGGCCAGGCAGCGACCAGCGACATCGTGGCGTGATGTAAAACGGGAAAGCGGCGCTTGATGCGCCGCTTTCTTTACTTGCATCGTCCTGGCCGCTGGGCAAGGCTAGGTGCTGGAGTGAATTTTCTGATGATCTGTAAAGTTTTTACCTACAAGGCAATGGCGTGGCTTTCGGCGGCGCTGATCATGATTTCTGGAGAAACAACCATGGCAAGCAGCCTCAGACTTGAAGATCCATCGGTTTTTGCCGGGCAATGGCAGGCTGTATTGACTGCGCCCGACGACGCACCACAGGCGCAGGCATTGCAGGACAAGCCGTCGAACACTTGCCTGATCGATCTTGAACCGAACCAGACGCTGGGCAAGGGCGCCGAATGCCTGGGGGCATGGCTTGAGCAAGCGCCAATCGGCTGGTTTCCTGAACCGGACGGCTTGTCGATTACGGGCAAGGAAGGTTCAAGAATCCAGTTCTTCAGCCGACAACGTGATGGGCTTTATCTGAGCACTTTGAAGTCGGGACTGGAGATTACGCTGAAACGGAATACTCCAACGCAGTGAACAGCGAAATCGGTTGCACAGTTGAATATAAGGTTTCACGTTGCAGTTATAAGTGGCAGCCCGATACGTCGAATAGCCGTTGAGCAACGGAAGTTGTTATTGAAATGTAAATGCAAGTTGCAAGAACCCGTCCGGTCTGCGCACGGATAATTATTGGAAGCGTCTCGCCAAAGAATGGCGGGGAAATTATTGCAGGAATAATCAATGAAGATGGCGAAGGCCCCAGCCACCGCTCCCTTATTCAAGGCTTTGGGTGACTATAAAAGCGTTCTGATCAGCGTCGGGTGCTTTACCGCACTGATTAACGTGCTGATGCTGGTGCCCTCCATTTATATGCTGCAGGTCTATGACCGCGTGCTGTCTTCGCAGAACGAAACCACCCTGGCCATGTTGTCGTTGATGGTCGTCGGGTTCTTCGCGTTCATCGGCATGCTGGAAGTGGTGCGCAGTTTCATCGTGATCCGCATCGGCAGCCAACTGGAGCGCCGCTTCAACCTGCGGGTGTATCAGGCAGCATTCGAGCGCAACCTGTTCAAGGGCGAGGGCAACGCCGGGCAATCGCTGGGCGACCTGACCCACATTCGGCAATTCGTCACCGGGCCGGCCCTGTTCGCGTTTTTCGACGCACCATGGTTCCCGGTCTATCTGTTTGTCATCTACCTGTTCAACGTCTGGCTGGGCGTGCTCGCCACGGCCGGTGCGCTGCTGCTGATTGCGCTGGCCTGCCTCAACGAATACATGACCAAAAAACCGCTGGGGGAAGCCGCCGGTTACTCGCAGAAGTCCAGCCAACTGGCGACCAGCCACCTGCACAACGCCGAAACCATTCAGGCCATGGGCATGCTCGGCGCGTTGCGCAAGCGCTGGTTCGGTGTGCACTCGCGTTTCCTCGGCCTGCAGAATCAGGCCAGCGACACCGGCGCGGTGATCAGCTCGATCAGTAAGACCTTGCGCCTGTGCCTGCAATCGCTGGTGCTGGGCCTCGGTGCGTTACTGGTGATCAAGGGCGACATGACCGCCGGGATGATGATTGCCGGTTCGATACTGATGGGCCGCGTGCTGAGCCCGATCGACCAGTTGATCGCCGTGTGGAAACAGTGGAGCGGGGCGAAGCTGGCCTATCGTCGTCTGGACTCCTTGCTGCAGGCGTTCCCGCCGAGTGACGACGCCATGGCGCTGCCGGCACCGAAAGGCCAGATCACTTTCGAGCAAGTCAGTGCCGGCCCTCCCGGGCAGCGCGCGGCAACCCTGCAGATGATCAATTTCAATCTGGGTGCTGGCGAAGTGCTCGGCGTGCTCGGTGCTTCCGGTTCCGGCAAGTCGACTCTGGCCCGTGTGCTGGTCGGCGTGTGGCCAACCCTCGGCGGCACCGTGCGCCTGGACAGTGCCGACATCCATCGCTGGAACCGCGACGAGCTCGGCCCGTACATCGGCTACTTGCCACAAGACATCGAACTGTTCAGCGGCAGCATCGCCGAAAACATTGCCCGTTTCAGCGAAGCCAACCCGGAGAAGGTCGTGGCCGCCGCGCAACAGGCCGGCGTCCACGAGATGATTCTGCGCCTGCCACAAGGCTACGACACGCAACTGGGCGAGGATGGCAGTGGCCTGTCCGGCGGTCAAAAGCAGCGTGTGGCCCTGGCCCGTGCGATGTATGGCGATCCGAGCCTGGTGGTGCTCGATGAGCCGAACTCCAACCTCGACACTGTCGGTGAAGCCGCGCTGGCCAGCGCCATCGCCCAGCTCAAGGCCAAGGGCACCACCGTGGTGCTGGTGACGCATCGCTCTTCGGTACTGGCTCAGGCGGACAAACTGCTGGTGCTCAACGATGGCCGCTTGCAGGCGTTCGGCGCCAGTCAGGAAGTGCTCAAGGCGCTGTCCGGCGCTCAGGAACAACAACGGGAAAAATCCGCGCAGGCACCGGGCGGGCTCAGCATGAGCCGGCAGTACCAGCCCTCGACAAGGAATTCGGGTGTATGAGCAGCGCCAGCATGAACACTGAAAACGAAGCCTCCATGGAACACGCGTACGTCACCGAGCGCCCGGAGCGCGATGCGAAATTCTTCGCCCGCATGGGCTGGATTCTGGCCATCGTCGGCGCTGGCAGTTTCTTCACTTGGGCCGCACTGGCGCCGCTGGATCAGGGGATTCCGGTGCAAGGCACCGTGGTGGTCTCGGGCAAGCGCAAAGCTGTGCAGTCGATGAGCAGCGGCGTGGTCAGCCGGATTCTGGTGCGCGAAGGCGAGATCGTGAAGCAGGGTCAACCGTTGTTTCGCCTCGATCAGACCCAGGTGGCCGCCGACGTGCAGTCGCTGCAAGCCCAGTACCGCATGGCCTGGGCCAGCCTCGCACGCTGGCAGGCGGAGCGCGACAACCGCAAAGAGATTACCTTTCCTGCCGAACTGAGTAACGACCCGGATCCGCGTCTGGCGCTGGTTCTTGAAGGCCAGCGTCAACTGTTCAGCAGCCGTCGCGAAGCGTTCTACCGCGAGCAGGCCGGTCTGCGCGCCAGCATTGAAGGCGCCACCGCGCAGCTGGCGGGCATGCGCCGCGCCCGCACCGACCTCAACGCCCAAGCCGATTCGCTGCAACAGCAACTGAGCAACCTGCAGCCACTGGCGGACAACGGCTACATCCCGCGCAACCGCTTGATGGAGTACCAGCGTCAGCTGTCGCAAGTGCAGCAGCAACTCGCGGAAAACACCGGTGAAAGCGGCCGGGTGGAGCAGGGCATCCTCGAATCGCGCCTGAAACTGCAACAGCATGGCGAGGAATATCAAAAGGAAGTGCGCACGCAACTGGCCGACGCGCAACTCAAAAGCGTGACCCTGTCCGAGCAACTGACCTCGGCCGGTTTCGACCTGCAACACAGCGAGATCCTCGCCACCGCCGACGGCGTGGCGGTCAACCTTGGCGTGCACACCGAAGGCGCGGTGGTGCGTCAGGGCGAAACCCTGCTGGAGATCGTCCCGCAAGGCACCACCCTGGAAGTCGAAGGGCACTTGCCGATCAACCTGATCGACAAGGTCGGCACGCATCTGCCGGTCGATATCCTGTTCACCGCGTTCAACCAGAGCAAGACCCCGCGTGTACCGGGTGAGGTCAGCCTGATTTCCGCCGACCAGATGGTCGATGAGAAAACCGGCGTGCCGTACTACGTGTTGCGCAGCAGCGTCAGTGATCAGGCGATGGAAAAACTCCATGGCCTGGTGATCAAGCCCGGTATGCCGGCGGAAATGTTCGTGCGCACCGGCGAACGGTCACTGCTCAACTACCTGTTCAAACCACTGCTCGATCGCGCTGGCTCTGCATTGACTGAAGAATAAGGATGTTCGGCTGTATGAATAAGCTTTCGATGTTGGGAGCAGCGTTCGCGCTGCTCGCAGGAAACAGCGCGCTGGCGGCCATGGGGCCATTCGAGGTCTACGAACAGGCATTGCGCAACGATCCGGTGTTCCTCGGCGCGATCAAGGAGCGCGACGCGGGCCTGGAAAACCGCATCATCGGCCGCGCCGGGCTGTTGCCGAGACTGGGTTACAACTACAACCGGGGTCACAACACCTCCAAGGCCACGCAACTGACCGCCCGCGGCAACCTGACCGAAGACCGCAACTACAACAGCTACGGCTCGACGCTGACCTTGCAGCAACCGTTGCTCGACTACGAAGCTTACGCGGCGTATCGCAAAGGCGTGGCGCAGTCGCTGTTCGCCGACGAGGCGTTTCGCGGCAAGAGTCAGGAGCTGCTGGTACGGGTGCTGGACAACTACACCAAAGCCTTGTTCGCCCAGGATCAGATCGACATCGCCCAGGCCAAGAAGAAGGCTTACGAGCAGCAGTTCCAGCAGAACGAACACATGTTCAAGCAGGGCGAGGGCACGCGCACCGACATTCTCGAAGCCGAGTCGCGCTATGAACTGGCGACCGCCGAAGAGATCGAGGCACGCAACGAGCAGGACGCCGCGCTGCGTGAGCTGGGCGCGCTGGTCGGCGTGCAGACGGTGGACATCAGCGAGCTGGCGCCACTGGATCAGAACTTCCAGACTTTCGCCCTGATGCCAGCCAACTACGACACCTGGCATGAGCTGGCGATCAGCAACAACCCCAATCTGGCGTCGCAACGCCAGGCGGTGGAAGTGGCCAAGTACGAAGTCGAGCGCAACCGCGCCGGGCACCTGCCGAAAGTCAGTGCCTACGCGTCGATCCGCAAGACTGAATCGGACAGCGGCAACACCTATAACCAGCGCTACGACACCAATACCATCGGCTTTGAAGTCAACGTTCCACTGTATGCCGGCGGCGGGGTATCGGCCTCGACCCGTCAGGCCAGCCGCACCATGGAGCAGGCGGAATACGAACTCGACGGCAAGACCCGCGAAACCTTGATCGAACTGCGCCGCCAGTTCAGCGCCTGCCTGTCGGGCGTCAACAAACTGCGCGCCTACCAGAAGGCCCTGGCCTCGGCTGAAGCGCTGGTGGTATCGACCAAGCAAAGCATTCTCGGTGGTGAACGGACTAACCTCGATGCGCTGAACGCCGAACAGCAACTGTTTACCACCCGCCGCGATCTGGCGCAGGCGCGCTACGACTACTTGATGGCCTGGACCAAGCTGCATTACTACGCAGGGACCTTGAACGAACAGGATCTGGCGCGGGTGGATGAGGCGTTCGGTGTTGCTCATCGCTAATGTGCATGGCTTGGGAGTGGCCCTCACCCTAACCCTCTCCCAGAGGGAGAGGGGACTGAATGGGGGGTGTTCCAGATGGGCACCGATATGAGTGAGCGGTGCTGAATCCATAATCGACTCGGTTTCTCAGGTCGATGCATGGCTCAAGACACCCGGATTGGCTCTCTCTCCCTCTGGGAGAGGGCTGGGGTGAGGGTTTTACACCGCAGAAGAACCTGCATAAAACAATAAAAGTGAGTGGTGAACATGGAAGTACGCATCAAGCCGGCAGCGGTCGGCACCCTGTTGCTCGCAGTTTCCATCGCGCAAGCCAATGCGCAGTACCTTGAAACCGGCAAGCCCGGCGATCCCGCCAGTTGGCGCAGCGCCGAATTCCAGCGTGACTGGGGCCTTGCGCGGATGCAGGCGGATCAGGCCTACGCTGCCGGCATCACCGGCAAAGGCGTAAAGATCGGCGCCCTCGACTCCGGCTTCGACGCCGCCCATCCCGAGTTCGCCAGCGACCGCTATCACCCGGTGCTGGCCTCCGGCAGTTACGTCGACGGCTCACTGTTCAACGTCAACGGCACCCTCAACCCCAACAACGATTCCCACGGCACCCACGTGGTCGGCACCATGGGCGCGAGCCGTGACGGCACCGGCATGCACGGGGTGGCGTACAACGCGCAAATCTACGTCGGCAACACCAACAACAACGACAGCTTTCTGTTCGGCCCGAAACCCGATCCGCGCTATTTCAAAGCCGCCTATGACGCCCTGGCCGCTGCCGGCGTGCGTGCGATCAACAACAGTTGGGGCAGCCAGCCGCCGGATGTCAGCTATCGCACCCTGGCCGATCTGCACGCCGCGTACGCTCAGCACTGGAATCAGGGCACCTGGCTCGACGCGGCGGCGGACGTCTCGCGCCGTGGCGTGATCAACGTGTTCAGTGCCGGCAACAGCGGCTACCCGAACGCCAGCGTGCGCTCGGCGCTGCCGTACTTTCAGCCGGACCTCGAAGGCCACTGGCTGGCAGTCTCCGGGCTGGACCAAAGCAATCAGCAAAAGTACAACCAGTGCGGCATCGCCAAATACTGGTGCATCACCACACCGGGGGCGAAGATCGACAGCACCATTCCGGGTGGCGATTACGCAATCAAGTCCGGCACCTCGATGGCCGCGCCGCACGCTACCGGGGCACTGGCGCTGGTGATGGAACGCTACCCGTACATGAACAACCAGCAGGCGCTGGAAGTGCTGCTGACCACCGCCACGCAACTCGACGGCGCGGTCACCGATGCGCCGACCGAACGGGTCGGCTGGGGCGTGGCCAACCTCGATCGGGCGATGCGCGGGCCGGGGCAATTGCTCGGCGCGTTCGATGCCAATCTGGCGACCGGGCAAAGCGATGTGTGGAGCAATGACATCTCCGACAAGGCGCTGATTCAGCGTCAGCGCGAAGACCTCGCCGAACACGGCGCCTGGCAGCAGACCTTGCAGGACAAGGGCTGGCAGAACGGTATTCCGGCCGGCGCCAGTCAGCAGGATCAGACCGACTACGCCGTCGGTATGGCGCGCGATGCCGCAGCGGCGACGCGGGTCTATCAGGGCAGCCTGATCAAATCCGGGGCAGGGCGCTTGCTGCTGACCGGCGACAACACCTTTCGTGGCCCGACCACGGTCAATGGCGGCTTGTTGAGCGTCAACGGCTCGCTGGCCTCTGCGGTGACCGTCAACGACAGCGGCACCCTCGGCGGTTCCGGGCGGATCGCCTCGTTGCTCGCCAACAGCGGCGGCCGCGTGGCGCCGGGCAACTCCATCGGCACCTTGAGCGTGGCCGGTGACGTGACCTTTGCCCCCGGTTCGACCTACGCGGTCGAGCTGTCGCCGACCAGCAGCGACCGCATCGTCGCTGGCGGCACCGCGAGCATCAGCGGTGCCACGGTCAGCCTGTCGCTGGAAAACAGTCCGACTCTGCTCAGCACCACTGAAACCCGCAGCCTGCTCGGCCATTCGTACGACATTTTACAAGCGGCCGGTGGTATTGAGGGCCAGTTCGGCGCGGTGCTGCCGGATTACCTGTTCATCGGCGGCAACCTCGACTACACGGCCAACGCCATTCAGCTCGACATTCAGCGCAACGCCACCTCGTTCGCCAGCGTCGGGCAGACCCCGAATCAGCGTGCGGTGGCGGCCGCCGTCGAAGGCCTCGGCGCCGGCAATTCGGTGTACGAAAGCCTGCTGCTGTCGGCGTCTGCCGCCTCGGCGCAGCAAGCCTTCCAGCAATTGAGCGGCGAAATCTACCCGGCGCTCGGCTCGATGCTGATCAATGACAGCCGCCAGTTGCGCGACGCGGTCGGTGAGCGTCTGCACGATGCCAACGCCACGCAAAGCAATGGCTGGATCAAGGCCCTCGGTGCCTGGGGTTCGACCAACTCCGGTAACGACACTTCGCGCTACAGCACCTCGATCGGCGGCTTGCTCGCCGGTGTCGACGGCGCGCTGGACGAGCAGACCCGCATCGGTCTGGTCACTGGTTACAGCGACAGCTCGCTGAACATGGGCTCGGACACGCATTCGTCGGCCAAGGTCGACAGCTATCACCTCGGCGCTTACGCCGGTCATGACATCGGCGGCTGGCGCCTGAGCACCGGCGCGGCCTACAGCTGGCATCGCGCCGATGTGAAACGCGATCTGCAATACGGCGACGTCAGCGCCAAACAGAAAGCCAAGGTCGATGCGGCGACCACGCAGGTTTTCGGTGAAGCGGCTTATCGGCTGAACCTGCAGCCGCTGGCACTGGAGCCGTTCGCCAACCTCGCTTACGTGCATCTGGACACTGACGGCTTCACCGAAAAGGGCGACGGGGCGGCGCTGAAAAGCTCCGGCGAGCAGCGTGATGCGGTCCTCAGCACCCTCGGTGTGCGCGCGGTCAAGCGCTTCAACCTGTCGACGCAACAGGCACTGGACGTCAGCGGCCACCTCGGCTGGCAGCACAGCCTCAGCGACATCGACGCCGAACAGCATCTGCGTTTCGCCAGCGGTAGCACACCGTACGCGGTCGGGAGTTCGGCACTGGTGCGTGACGCGGCGCTGGTCGGCGTACAAGCCAGCCTGGCGTTGAGCAAGGACGTGCGGGTCAACCTGGATTACAACGGACAACTGGCCAACCGCGAGAAGAGCCACGGCGTGGGGCTGAGCCTGAACTGGCAGTTCTGACGGAGGGCGTACGCGTAACCCTGTAGGAGCTGTGAACACATACCTGTGGCGAGGGAGCTTGCTCCCGCTCGGCTGCGCAGCAGTCGTAAATCCGCCACACCGGGTTCGACTGGAAGAATGCACAGGGCCGCTTCGCGCCCCAGCGGGAGCAAGCTCCCTCGCCACACAAAGCAGCATTCATGAGATTGAAGTACACGGATTTTTCGCAACAACACTAAGGAAGGTCGCTGGATGAATAACAACAATACCCCCGCGCAAACGGGCGGTCGCTTCGCCATGAAAACCCTCAATTGCGCCGTGATTTGTGCGCTGACCACCTGGGGCACCGCGCACGCGGCGCCTTACGTGGAAAGCGGCCGCAGCGGTGATCCCGCCAGTTGGCGCAGCGCCGAGTTCCAGGCGGAATGGGGCCTGGGCGCCATTGGCGCGGATCACGCCTACGCCGCCGGTTACACCGGCAAAGGTGTGAAACTGGGGATCTTCGACCAGCCGGTGTACGCCGCGCACCCGGAGTTCTCCGGTGCCAACAAAGTCATCACCCTGGTCACCAGCGGGATCCGCGAATACACCGACCCGTACATCCCGGTCAAAGCCGGCGATGCGTTCCGTTATGACGGTTCGCCTTCGGTCGGTTCCGACGGCAAGCTCGGTGCCCACGGCACCCACGTCGGTGGCATCGCTGCCGGCAGCCGTGACGGCGGGCCGATGCACGGCGTGGCGTTCGGTGCGCAGATCATTAGCGCGGATAACGGTGACCCGGGTCCGGAAGACGGCATCGTCCGTGGCAACGACGGCGCGGTGTACAAGGCCGGTTGGGATGCGCTGATCGCCAGTGGCGCGCGGATCATCAACAACAGCTGGGGCATCGGCATCACTGACCGTTTCGACCTCGGCGGCCGCGACCCGGCGTATCCGCACTTCACCGTCAACGACGCGCAATTGCAGTTCAACGAAATCCGCACGCTGCTCGGCACCAAGCCCGGCGGCGCCTACGACGGCGCCATCGCCGCCGCCCGCAGCGGCATCGTGACGATCTTCGCCGCCGGTAACGATTACAACCTGAACAACCCGGACGCTATCGCCGGCCTCGGTTACTTTGTGCCGGACATCGCGCCGAACTGGATCACCGTCGCCGCGTTGCAGAAGAACCCTGATCTGGCCAGCGCCAATCCGTACATCATGAGTACGTTTTCCTCGCGTTGCGGCTACACCGCGAGCTTCTGCGTCTCGGCGCCGGGCACGCAGATCTACAGCTCGATCATCAGCGGCACCAACGCCGACAACCTGACCACCGGCTACAAGAACTACAACGGCACCTCGATGGCCGCACCGCATGTGGCGGGCTCGATGGCGGTGTTGATGGAGCGCTTCCCGTACATGACGGGCGATCAGGTCGCCACGGTGCTGCGTACCACCGCCACCGACCTCGGCGCACCGGGCATCGACGCCTTGTACGGCTGGGGCATGATCAACCTGCGCAAAGGCATCGACGGCCCGGCGATGTTCATCACCGAGCAGGACATCCCGGAAGAGTTCCGCATCCAGGGTGCCTACGGTTCCGGGCAGTTTGTCGCGGACTTGCCGGGCATCGGCGCGATCATCGACAAGGGCAAACCGACCGAGCGCGTGTGCAACGACATCACCTGTGGCCTCGACACCTGGCGCAACGACATTTCCGGTCACGGCGGCCTGACCAAGCAGGGCATCGGCACGCTGGTGCTGACCGGCAACAACACCTACAGCGGCCCGACTCTGGTCAATCAGGGGCGTCTGGCGATCAATGGCTCGCTGGCTTCGGCGGTCACGGTCAACGACAGCGGCATCCTCGGCGGTAACGGCCGCATCGGTGCACTGACTGCGAAAAGCGGCGGTACCGTCGCCCCGGGCAACTCGATCGGCACGCTGAACGTCGCCGGTGACGTGACCTTCGAGCGCGGTTCGACCTACGCGGTGGAAGTCTCGCCGACCAGCAGCGACAAGATCGTTGCCGGTGGCAAAGCGGTGATTGATGGCGCCACGGTCAGTTTGTCGCTGGAAAACAGCCCGACCTTGCTGACGACGACTGAAGCGAAGAGCTTGCTCGGTTCGCAGTTCAACATCCTGCAAGCGGCCGGTGGCATCCAAGGCCAGTTCGGGCAAGTGCTGCCGAACTACGCGTTCCTCGGCGGCACCCTGGCGTACTCGGCAAACGGCGTGCAACTGGACGTCGGGCGCAACGGCGCGTCGTTCGCCAGTGTCGGCCTGACGCCGAACCAGCGTGCGGTTGGCGCGGCTGCCGAGGGTCTGGGCGCGGGCAATGCGCTGTTCGAAACCCTGCTGCTGTCGCCGAACGCGGCGTCGGCGCAACAAGCCTTCCAGCAACTGTCCGGCGAGATTCACCCGGCCATCGGCACGATGCTGATCAACGACAGCCGCTACCTGCGTGAAGCGGTGGGCGAGCGTCTGCGTGAGCGTGATCTGTTCAATGCCGACGCACCGACCGACGACCGCAGCAACGCCTGGGTCAAGGTACTGGGTTCGTGGGGCAAGAGCGATGGCGGCCATGAAAACGCCGACTCCAACAGCTCCATTGGCGGGCTGCTGGCCGGTGTCGACGGTTTGATTGCTGAAGATACGCGTCTGGGTTTCGTTACCGGTTATAGCGACAGCTCGTTGAACATGGGCGGCGGCACGCATTCGTCGGCCTCGGTCGACAGCTACCATCTGGGTGCGTACCTGGGGCATCAGATTGATGCGCTGCGCCTGACCGCCGGTGCGGCTTACAGCTGGCACCGCGTGGACGTGAAGCGTGATCTGCAGTTCGCAGGCGTCAGCGGCAAAGAGAAAACCAAGCACGATGCGGCGACCACTCAGGTGTTCACCGAAGCGGCTTACGATCTGCGTCTGCAACCGATGAATCTGGAGCCGTTCGCCAATCTGTCCTACGTGCATCTGAACACCGAGAGCTTCACCGAGAAGGGTGATGCGGCGGCGCTCAAGAGCTCTGAAGACAACCGCGATGTGGTGCTGTCGACCCTTGGCGTACGCGCCAAGCGCACCTTCGCGCTGTCGGACAAACATCAGCTGGAACTGGGCGCGACCCTCGGCTGGCAGCACAACCTGAGCAGTGTCGATGCTGACAGCCACCTGGCCTTCGCCAATGGCAACAGCGCCTTCACTGTGCAGAGTGTGTCGATGGATCGTGACGCGGCGGTGGTCGGCGTACGCGCCGGGCTGGCGCTCAATCGCGATGTCCGGGTCAACCTGGACTACAACGGACTGATCGGTAACAACGAGAAAGACCACGGTGTGGGTCTGACCCTCGACTGGCAGTTCTAAAGGCGTGCCGGCAGTCTCTTGGGGGCTGCCGGTTTTGAAGGAAGAGAGAGCACAACATGGGATTGTTCGATTATAAAAATGCCGACGGCAAAGCGTTGTACAGCGATGCCATCGCACTGACGCTGTATGCCTACACGCCAACCGGCCAGCCGTTGCCGGCCACCGCCTGGAAACCGCTCAGCGCCACGGCGCTGGGTTATCAGGGCAAGGTCGGCGCGCAAGGCACGTTCTTCGGCGAGAAGGACGGCTTCACCAGCGCCGAGGCCGAAGTGCTCGGCAAGTACGACGCCGGCGGCAAGCTGATCGGCCTCGGCGTGGCCTTTCGCGGCACTGGCGGGCTGGGTTACAGCGACACCTTCGGCGACATGAAAAACAACCTGCTGGCCGCCATTGGGCCATCGGATTACGCGAGCAACTACGCAAAAAATGCCTTCGACAACCTGCTCAAGTCCGTTGCCGCGTTTGCCATCGCCAACGGCATCGCCGCCAAGGACGTGCTGTTCAGCGGCCACAGCCTCGGTGGCCTCGGGGTCAACAGCGTGGCCGAGTTGAGTGCCAGCAACTGGGGCGGTTTCTTCAAGGATGCCAACTACATCGCGTTCGCTTCGCCGACCCAGAGCAGCACCGGCAACAACGTGCTGAACATCGGTTACGAAAACGATCCGGTGTTCCGTGCGTTGGACGGCACCACGTTCAGCAGCGGTTCGCTGGGCAAGCACGACGGGGCGCATGAGTCGACCACCGACAACATCGTCAATTTCACCGACAACTACGCGTCCACCGCGCAGAACCTGGTGCCGTTCAGCATCGTCAATCCGCTGAACTGGTCGGCCCACAGCTCGCTCGGGTATGCCGATGGCTTGAACCGGGTGATCGATTCGAAGTTCTACAACCTGACGCACAAGGACTCGACCCTCATCGTCTCCAACCTTGAGGAATCGTCCCGGGGCAAGACCTGGGTCGAGGATCTGGGGCGCAGCGGCGAGCCGCACACCGGCAGCACTTTCATCATTGGCACCAACAGCAACGACTGGCTCAAGGGCGGGGCGGGTAACGATTTCCTCGAAGGCCTGGGCGGCGATGATCGGTTCCGCGATGACGGTGGTTTCAACATCCTTCTCGGTGGCCAGGGCCACAACACCTTCGAGCTGCAGAAACCGCTGCAGAACTTCAGCTTCGCCAACGACGGTGACGGCACGCTGTACGTGCGCGACGCCTACGGCGGCATCAGCATGACCCGCGACATCGGCGCGCTGGTGAGCAAGGAGTCGGGTTCGTGGTGGGGCAGCAAGGAAATCACCTGGGGTGTCACGGCCAAGGGGTTGACCAATGGCAGCGAATTGACCCAGTACACCCATTCGCTCAACGGCGATGCTTACGGCAATGCGCTGCACGCCAGCGCCGAGGGTGACTGGCTGTTCGGGCTGGGTGGCGATGACAAGCTGATCAGCGACAAGGGCCACGTGACCTTCGTCGGCGGCTCCGGCAACGACGTGATGACGGCGGTGGGTGGCAACAACACCTTCCTGTTCAGCGGCGCGTTCGGTTTCGACGCGATCAATGGCTACCAGGGCAGCGACAAACTGGTGTTCATGGGCGTCGAAGGCGCGGGGCAGGGCTACGACTACAAGCAGCATGCTGCACAGTCGGGGGCTGATACCGTGCTGAAGATTGGCGACTATGCCGTGACCCTGGTCGGGGTGGGAGTGGCTAACCTGTCGGACTCGGCGTTCGTGTTCGCCTAGCTCCTTGTTAAGACAAACCCTGTAGGAGTGAGCCTGCTCGCGATCGCGGTAAGTCAGTCTCCATCCATGTTGCCTGACACGGTCTCATCGCGAGCAGGCTCACTCCTACAGTTAAAAGCAATGCAAGTAGTACTGAAATGCTCCGGGGCGTGCCCGCGAGGGGCGCCCTGGCTGTGAGCTATCTCTGACAATTCCAACAAAAGAGAGGCAATAGCAATGGGTGTGTATGACTACAAGAACTTCGGCACAGCCGATTCCAAGGCGTTGTTCAGCGATGCCATGGCGATCACGCTGTATTCCTATCACAACCTCGATAACGGCTTTGCCGCCGGTTATCAGCACAACGGCTTCGGCCTCGGCCTGCCCGCCACGTTGGTCACCGCGCTGCTCGGCGGTACTGATTCGCAAGGGGTGATTCCCGGGATTCCGTGGAACCCCGACTCGGAAAAACTCGCCCTCGACGCGGTGAAAAAGGCCGGCTGGACACCGATCACCGCCTCGCAACTGGGCTACGACGGCAAGACCGACGCGCGCGGAACCTTCTTCGGTGAGAAGGCCGGTTACACCACCGCTCAGGTGGAAATCCTCGGCAAGTACGACGCCCAGGGCCATCTCACGGAAATCGGTATCGCCTTTCGCGGCACCAGCGGCCCGCGTGAAAACCTGATCCTCGACTCGATCGGTGACGTGATCAACGACCTGCTGGCAGCCTTCGGTCCCAAGGACTACGCCAAGAATTACGTCGGCGAAGCGTTCGGCAATCTGCTCAATGACGTGGTGGCGTTCGCCAAGGCCAACGGCCTGACCGGCAAGGACGTGCTGGTCAGCGGCCACAGTCTCGGTGGGCTGGCGGTCAACAGCATGGCCGATCTGAGCGGTGGCAAGTGGGGCGGATTCTTCGCCGATTCCAACTACATCGCCTACGCCTCGCCGACCCAGAGCAGCACCGACAAAGTGCTCAACGTCGGTTACGAAAACGATCCGGTGTTCCGCGCCCTCGACGGCTCGACCTTCACCGGCGCCTCGGTCGGCGTGCACGACGCGCCCAAGGAATCGGCCACCGACAACATCGTCAGCTTCAACGATCACTACGCCTCGACCGCGTGGAATCTGCTGCCGTTCTCTATCCTCAACATCCCGACCTGGATCTCGCACCTGCCGACCGCGTACGGCGACGGCATGAACCGCATCATCGAGTCGAAGTTCTACGACCTGACCAGCAAGGACTCGACGATCATCGTCGCCAACCTGTCGGACCCGGCGCGGGCCAACACCTGGGTGCAGGATCTGAACCGCAACGCCGAAACCCACAAGGGCAGCACCTTCATCATCGGCAGTGACAGTAATGACCTGATCCAGGGCGGCAGCGGCAATGACTATTTGGAAGGTCGCGCCGGCAACGACACTTTTCGTGACGGTGGTGGCTACAACGTGATTCTCGGTGGCGCCGGCAACAACACCCTCGATTTGCAGAAATCGGTGAACACCTTCGACTTCGCCAACGACGGCGCCGGCAATCTGTACGTGCGCGACGCCAACGGCGGGATCAGCATCACCCGCGACATCGGCAGCATCGTCACCAGGGAGCCGGGTTTTCTCTGGGGCCTGTTCAAGGACGACGTGACCCACAGCGTCACGGCTAGCGGTCTGAAGGTTGGCAACAATGTCACGGCCTATGAATCGAGCGTGAAGGGCAGCAGCGGCGCCGACACGCTCAAGGCAAATGCCAGCGGTGACTGGTTGTTTGGTCTGGATGGCAACGATCATTTGATTGGCGGCGTCGGCAACGATGTGTTTGTCGGTGGCGCCGGCAATGACCTGATGGAATCGGGGGGCGGGGCGGATACGTTCCTGTTCAACGGCGCGTTCGGTCAGGATCGGGTGGTGGGTTTTACGTCGAACGACAAACTGGTGTTTCTTGGCGTGCAGGGTGTGTTGCCCAATGATGACTTCCGCGCGCATGCGACGGCGGTGGGGCAGGACACGGTGCTGAAGTTTGGTGGGGATTCGGTGACATTGGTTGGGGTGGCGCTGAATAGCCTCAGTGCCGATGGAATTGTGATCGCCTGATGCATCCGTAACCTGTGGCGAGGGAGCTTGCTCCCGCTGGGTCGCGAAGCGGCCCTGAAGATTTTGTGAGCGCTACGCGCTCAAGCGGGAGCAAGCTCCCTCGCCACAACTTGGCATCAAAAGTGACTCAACAGCCACACCCTGACTCAAAAGCTGTGCAAACAGCAGAAGCGGCCTAAAGCCAGCACGTGCACGCACGTTCTATAGCCAGCCGCCATTGAGTACAGGAGATGCACACGTGAAAAGGTTCAAGGGGTATGTCGGGATTGTCGGACTGGCGCTGTTATCGGCCAATGCCTGGGCCGATCTGCCTCAAACCTCGATTCTGAGCCGCTACGGCATCAGCAGCGATCAATTGCCGAAACCGGAAAAGACTGAAGTGGTCGAGCCGGTGGAAGAGAAAAGCCTGTTTCAGATTCAGCCCGAACAGCCCTTCGTGACGTTTCGGCGCGGTGATGACAAACAGGCACAAGCCACTGGTAACCTGAGCATCGACCGCATGACCCAACAGGATCTGGAGCGCTGCCGGCGTCTGCAAGCCGAGCTGGCGCGGCGGGGTGAGCAGTATTTCAGCTGTGATCACAGCATTATGGGTTTGCCTGCTTTCGAATAACCCAGGCGGATAACACTTCCCCTGTAGGAGCTGCCGCCGGGGGGGGTCGTTTTTTCTTTTTTTTTATAATAAAAAAAAAAAAAAACAACCTCCGCGCGCCCCCCCCAGGCAAACA